>CAXGZT010000056.1:0-13208 GCA_964014335.1 uncultured Campylobacterales bacterium
ACACCGACACTTTCGTCGGCAGCGTCAGATGTGTATAAGAGACAGTAACTATATTGACCTTTATGTTAAAAAAAAGATATATGTAGACCTGTATCAAAAGGGTAAAAAAATCCAAGGCCATAGGTACAAATAATGATTAGAAAAAATGTCCGCTTAGGGGACTTGCTGGTAGATGAGGGTTTGATCACGAACGAGCAGCTCATGCATGTGTTAAAACTGCAAAAAGAGTTTGGATTTAGTAAAAAAATGGGCGAGATCATGATTGATGAGGGCTACATCACTCAAAAGCAGATGTCCCTTCTTCTCTCCAAGCAGCTTGAGATTGATTTTATCGACCTTTTTGGCGAAAAGATCAACTTTGAGAACCTTGCGAACTACCCCTACGGGCTCTTGGAAAATGCCCAGGCTATTCCTTTTAAGGAGGATGATGACTATATCTATATAGCAACCTCGGATCCTCTGAACTACGAGGCTCTTGAAGCGCTGGAAAGATCTATCGCGACAAAGCCCATCTCTCTTCGCTTAGCGATGGAGGATGATATCAGGCGTATCTTTCTACGTCTAGATATAATCAAAAAGACACGAACCATTGTCGCAGAAGTCAAACGCGAGATACACACCGAGGGTGTAAAAAATGAGAGTGAAGAGAGCGCGATCATGCGGCTAATCGTTTTGGCGATCAAAGACGCAATCCTGCGAAACGGAAGTGATCTGCATATCGAACCCAGTGCCAATGATATGTCGGTACGCGTCCGTGTAGACGGCGTGCTGCACGAGAGCTTTGTCTTTGACCTCGAGATTTATCATGCCCTGGTCTCGCGTATTAAAATCCTGGGGCACTTGGATATTTCTGAAAAACGCAAGGCCCAGGACGGGCGCTTTTCACTAAGTATGGACGGCGGGAACTATGACTTCCGCCTTTCAACGACACCGACGCTTTACGGCGAATCTGTCGTTATGCGTATCCTTGACCAGCAAAAGATCTTGTTAAAGCTTGAAGATCTCGGTTTTATGGACGAAAATCTTGAGACATTCTCAGACATAATTCACTCTCCCTATGGAATACTGCTTATCACGGGGCCTACGGGAAGCGGTAAGACGACGACGCTTTATGCGGCCCTGAATGAGATCAAGAACATCCAGAACAAGGTGCTAACTATCGAAGACCCTATCGAGTATCAGCTTCCGCTTGTCCAGCAGGTACAGGTCAATGAGAAGGTCGGCTTTACCTTTTTTTCCGCACTCAAATCATTTCTGCGTCAGGACCCGGATATTATCATGGTGGGGGAGATCCGCGACACGGAAACACTCGGTGCTGCAGCCCAGGCCTCATTGACCGGCCACCTTGTCTTTTCGACGCTGCATACCAATAACGCCCCTTCGGCGATCAGCCGTATGGCTCAAATGGGCTTGGAGAGTTACCTGATCGCAGACTCCGTATTGGGTATCGTCGCACAGCGCCTGGTCCGCAAGATCTGTCCGCACTGTAAACAAGAAGTCAAGCCGCATAAAGAGCTTCTGGCAAAGGTGTCGGCGTATATCCAGCCCGACACTCTTTTTTATAAGGGAAAAGGGTGTTCTCAGTGCGACTTCAGCGGCTATGCCGGCCGTATAATGATCTCAGAGATTCTGGTGGTCTCCGAGGAGATATCCAAGATGATCGCTGTGGGTTCGACAAACTTCGAGATTGCCCATTATGCGCAGGAGCACGAGAATTTTAAACCGATGTTCTTCGACGGACTTAAAAAAGCGATGCTCGGGATCACAACACTCGATGATGTCTTGCGTGTCGTGAAAGATATCTAGGCAGGCTCGTATGAAATACTTCCGTATCCGGTACAAAAGAGGGAAAAGCCGACATATTGAAGTCATTGAAGCGCTTAACCGTCTGGAAGCGATAAAGGTCTTTTCGGGTCTCTCTCTGGGGGTAGTCCAGGAAATCGTAGAGATCCCGCAGCCCTTGGGTATGAAGTTCAAAAAGTTCCAGGAAAAATGGGATGACCCGATCAAACCAAAAAGGGTCAAAGACCTGGAGTATATTTCCCTGCTTGAGCAGATCTATGTGATGCTCGATGCCGGTATGCCCATCAACGTCGCACTGGAGGAAGCCGTAAAGGGTACGCAAGATGCGATGCTGAAGGCGATATTCGCCGAGATACTGGAGGATATTGAAGGCGGTCAGAGCCTGACGGCATCGGCAGAGAAATACAGTTTGCAGCTGGGTACGCTTAGCATCTCGATGTTTGACCTCGGAGAGAAGACGGGGACCCTTTCGGAGTCGATTCAGCACCTGGGCGAGATCATCCAGGAGATCTATGACAACAGGATGAAACTGAAAAAAGCGACGAGATACCCTCTCTTCATCATTGTCGCGATGGCAATCGCCTTCACGGTTGTTATCACCCTCGTCGTTCCGCAGTTTGAAGAGCTTTTCACGTCCGCCAAGCTGGAGCTTCCTTTTCCTACAAAATTTCTTTTGTGGCTCGAGAACGCTATCGTCTTTTACGGCCCTTATATCCTGGGCGGGGCCATCGTACTGGCGGCGCTGTTTTCGAAAATGTACATGAAGAGCGAGGAGATACGCCTTAAAACGGACAAGGCACTGCTAAAAGTCTATATAGTGGGCGAGGTGACCTATTTGGCGATGATAGGCCGTTTTATCTATATCTTCGATGTTCTGACGAAGGCGGGCATACCCATCATCGATGCCCTGCGTACGGCTAACGGCATCGTAGACAACAGCTACATGAACACGCAGCTTGCCAAGGTCGCGGATGCGATCGAGGAGGGAAAGACCCTGCACCAGGGTTTTAGCGAGACGGAGCTTTTCGAGAATATGCCTCTTCAGATGTTGAAATCAGGTGAGCAGAGCGGCTCAATAGGAGTGATGCTGACGAAGATGTCGAAACTTTTTAAGGACAAATACGCCTACATTATCGATAATGTCGCTACAATGATAGAACCGATACTTATTACGGCCATCGCAGGCTTTGTGCTGCTGTTGGCACTGGGTATCTTCTTACCGATGTGGTCAATGGTAGAGTTGGCAGGATAGGAAAACTTATGGAAATGGAAACGGGTACAATCGTTGTTGCTGTCGCCAGCACGATCGTCTTGGCTTTTGCGCTGTGGATCATCAACAAGATAACGAATATTTAAAGCCTCATGGAGACAAGGCGAAGGAGCCTTTTAGGGTTCGACCAGTCTGAACTCTCCCGTAGCGGGGTCATACTCCCATGACTTGCCTATACAGGGCTTTCCTGCCTTGCAATGAGATGTCCCCTCTGTGCCCGATGCAGGCCCCTTATAGCGTGTCCCCGTACGGGACCATTTAGAGGTCTCTGTGCTCTTTAGGAGATAGTTCAAAGGCTTCGTATCGCTTTCACCCAGGCTCGACGGATAGCCGTCACTGTTCAGCTCGGAAAAGGGCCTGTTGTTTCCCCAGGTAAAGTCGCAATCGCTGATGATCCATTCGCCGTGTACGGCTTCAAGGGCAGCCTGAACGGATGAGGCAGTCGAGAGTTCGGATGAGATCTTGGCATTGTCGGTAAGTCTTGAAAATTGGGGAATGGCCACCGCGGAGAGGACTCCGATGACGACGATGACGAAGATAAGCTCTACGAGAGTAAAGGCTTTTCGCATTAGAAGGTTGTCGTGACCGCTGCTGTATCGTTGGTATCTGTCCAGACCCTGCCACACTTGGCTTGTGACTCGGCATCTGCGAAGTTTTCACAATCAACACCGTAAGTGATACTTCTGCCGGTAGCATTAAAGTCGATCTGTGCGACTACATCGGTATCATTAGCACCCTGATAGGTATATATTCCAGATCCGGTATTTGCGTATGCCCAGCCTGTACCGTTTATACGAACAAGATCGTTAAGCTGAAGGGTATTTGGATCGGCATCTTCGAGATCGAGTTGATTGACAGCGGCCGAAGCAGCAGAAGAGGCTCCGTCAATGGTCGTCTTAACAACGTTATGCGCCTCCGCACTCTGTCTCAAGTTCTGGAATTGGGGAATAGCAGCGGCTGCGAGGACCCCGATAATGACGATAACAAAGATAAGTTCGACCAGTGTAAAACCTTTTCTCATTCTATAGCTCCTGTTTTTGATTATTTTGATGAGTATACCATCGGCATTATAAAAAAAAACTTGAAGGGGGTTTTAATTTTCTCTGCGTCCGGATAATATGCTAAAATACCCAAAAAAACAGGATGACTATGCCTCTTCGAAAAAAGATAATCCTCGCCCTGATGCTCATAGCATCGGCACTGTTCCTTTATCAGGGCTTTTCTCTTCTTTTCCATCCCAACGGGACTGAAATGCAAGAAGGAAAATCAACTCCCTGACGAACGCCGATAAGCAAGCATCATGGCCATGTTGAGCTGTTCTTGTGAAATGTCCAGTTTGGTCAGGATACGGGTAATCTCCTTGAAATCATTCGTCTCGACAGCAACACAGAGTTTTAAGAGGTCGCCTAAGACTCCCTCTTTTGAAGTAAGCGCCTCAGATATGGAGTGCTCCAGGTCCATCTGCATAAAGAGTTTCTCAAAACTGCTTTGAAAGATGGCTTCGGCCAGGGATAGGATGCCTACGAGATAGGCGGAGGTAGAGAGTGAAAGCTCCGATGAGTCTGCAATGATATGGGCTAAGGCTTCCATCATTACGGCGCGGGACTTTGCGATCTTGCCCAAGGGCGATACGGCGACGGTGTCGTTATTATACTCATCATCGCCCTGGGCATAGACCATCAACTCGATCCAATGCGTCAGCCTATCACGGCCCAGAAGAATCAGGGCCTGATCGATTGAGGCGATCTTCTCTTCTTTGGGACCGTGATGAAGATGGATGAACTTTAGGAGGTTGATGCTCAGGTAGGGTGAGTCATTAAAAACGGAGAGGATCTCGTCGAAGGAGGCCTCTTTCTTCAGAAGATAGATCAGGTTCAGAAGGGTCTGGTTATCGGGATCAAGCATCTCACGAATATAGATCTGCGGCTTAGAGAAGTAATACCCCTGAAAGTAATGAAATCCGGCTTCTTTCGCCCACTCGAACTCATCCTTCTCCTCTACTTTCTCGGCGATATAGTGAGCATCCAGGGAGCTGAGCTGCTCCAGCATAGTGAGGACCCTCTCTTTGGTGTCTTTTTTAAGATCGATCTTAATATAAGAGACAAAGGGAAGGAGTGCCTTGAAATGAAGGAGGAAGTCATCATCCGATTTATAGTGGTTGAGCGCGAACTTATACCCCTTTTTGTGAAGTTCCTGAACGCGTTTGACAAGGGCCGAGGAGACAAGAGACTCTTCGAGAATCTCCAGTACAAAATGTTTTTCGCTGATAGAGAAGATCAGGTCGTCAAAAACAGCTTTCTCGTCCACCTTTATAAAAGCGGGTTTATACCCCGTCAGGCTGTGTAATCCGATATAGTTGAGGGCATTGACGAGGACACGGGCAGTGGCTTTGACATTATCATCTACGATGGTATGGTTGGCATCGGTGCTGCGGTGCAAAAGTTCATAAGCGAATATACTGCCGTCGGACTTCATTATCGGCATACGTCCAAGGTAGACTGAAAGTTCCATGAAAACTCCCTTACTCCTTAAATGATAGGGAAGTTATGGTTAAAACGGATTTAAGTTTTTAGATTAACGCCATAAGGAAACTGCATCGTGACGCAGTGGAGACTTCCGTGCTGACGGATAAGGGTCGAACACTCTATCGGGATGATCTGACGTTTTGGAAACAGTTTCGCCAGGGTCTTTAAGGCCTTTTCATCATTGGGGTCATTATAGACGGGTACCAAGAGAACCTCGTTTAAAATCAAAAAATTTGCATATGTCGCCGGCAGACGGCCACCCTCATCATAAACGGCCCGGGTAAAAGGCAGAGCAACAAGATTGAAGGGCTTCCCGTCCTGATCCCTGAAGGATCTCAACTCCTTTTCCATAGCCCGGAGCTCTGTGTAGTGTTCGTCATCCCTCTCTTCGCACCTGAGATAAACAATAGTACGCTCATCCGTAAAGCGCGCCAGAGTGTCGATATGACTGTCGGTGTCATCCCCGGCGAGATAGCCGTGCTCCAGGCAGAGGATATGGCTGACTCCCAGAGAGTGTTTGAGCAGCTCCAGGCTCTCTTCCCTGCTGAGACTACTGTTGCGATTGGGATTAAAAACACATTCAGAGGTGATAAGAAGTGTTCCCCTGCCGTTGCTCTCAAGGGCGCCGCCTTCAAGGATGAAGTCCACCTTTTCCATTTTGGCATCATAAAAGGGAGCGAGCTTCCGGCTCAACTCGTTATCCAGACCCGCTTCGAACTTTCCGCCCCAGGCCGTAAAGTCAAAGTCCAGCAAGAGAGGCTCCCCGTCCTCGTAAACAGAGATTGCGGAACAGTCTCGTGCCCAGGTGTCGTTTGTAGGGACCTGGATAAAATGCAGCTTGTCAGAGGGGGAAAACTTGCTCCTTACATAGGCCAGGTCCGCACAAACGACAAGACAGTTCTGGTACTGTGCAACCGTGTTGATGATCTCGATAAAGTTCTTTTCCGCATCGTCGAGATAATCGACCCAGTCGCTCTCTTTATGGGGGAAGATCACCTGTATAAAGGATTGTCTTTCAAATTCGGCAGGGAAGCGTCTATTCATCATATCTTTCTTGGTATAATTTCACATGGCATATATAGAACTCAATAAATCAGCATTTTTTCATAATCTTGACATTATCGCGCAAAAAACCGCAGATAAAGATAAAATCGCCCTGGTACTAAAAGACAACGCCTACGGTCACGGACTCCTGGAGGTCGCATCTATGGCGAAGGAGTACGGTCTCAGGCGTGTTGTAGTCAGAAGTGAAGAGGAGGCCGAACTCCTCAAAGAGCTTTTTGAGTATATTCTGATCTTGAGTCCGGGTTTCCCTGTATCCGGAAGGGAGAACTTCGTATACACGATAAATAGCCTGGATGATATTGACCGCTTTTCCCCCTCTTGCCGGGTAGAGTTGAAGGTCGATACGGGGATGCACAGAAACGGTATTGCCGGGGATGAACTGCAGAAGGCCTTAAAAAAGATAGAGGCCAGGGGTCTGGAGTTGGAAGCGGTGTTTACGCACCACCGAAGTGCAGACACGATGAGCTCGGAGTGGTTTTGGCAGAAGAAGAATTTTGAAGCACTCAAAAAAGAGGCCCTAGCTCTTCGCTCCGAGAAGCAACTGCGTTTTCACTCCTGCAACTCGGCAGCTCTTTTCAGGGAATCGGACTTTGACGAAGATATGGTCCGTATAGGGATAGCAGCCTACGGGTGCCTGCAGATGGACAGAGGCTTTGAAGAGACGGGTCTCAAACCCGTTCTTTCGCTGATAGCGGAAAAAGTCTCTACACGTATCTTGAAAAAAGGTGAGAGGCTGGGTTACAATGCCACCTTTGAAGCAGACGAAGATATGAGGGTGAGCAATTATGACATCGGGTATGCGGACGGCTTTTCCCGCCTGCTTTCAGGCAAGTATCAGACCCCCGACGGAGATGAGCTTCTGGGCAGGGTCTCTATGGATAACAGCTCCTATAAGTCGAGCAAAGAGAAGATACTGGTCTTTGATGATGCTAATGAGATAGCGGCCTTTGCCAATACGATAGGGTATGAGGTCCTCACCAGCCTCTCACCCGGTATAAAGCGTCATATTGTCTGACTCGGAGGCAGAAGAGAGTTTAGAGATCATCTATCAAGATGAGTATATAGTCGCAATTAACAAACCCTCAAACCTCCTTGTCCACCGGTCATGGATAGACAAGGATGAAACCCGTTTTGCTATTCAGATCTTACGCGACCAGATCGGCCGGTACGTCTATCCCGTGCATCGTTTGGACAAGCCGACCTCGGGTGTCCTGCTCTTTGCCTTGAGCAAAGAGATTGCAAGAGCCCTTTCGGAGCAGATTCTGCGCAGAGCCTTTGAAAAAGAGTATCTGGCAGTTGTCAGAGGATATACGGATAAGGGCGCAAAGATCGACTATGCGCTCAAAGAGGTTCTGGACAAGATGACCGATGCGAAGGCAAGGAAAGACAAAGAGGCCCAAGAAGCGATCACGCTTTATCAGAAGATTGACGAGGTCGAACTTCTGTATCCCGTAGGAAGATATGATACGGCACGATACTCGTTTGTCAGGCTGTTCCCTAAAACGGGGAGAAAACATCAGCTCAGACGTCATATGAAACATATCCTGCATCCCATCATAGGCGATACAAAGTACGGAAGAGGGGAGCATAACAGGTTTTTCAGAGAGCAGTTTAATGCGCACAGACTGCTGCTTCATGCCTATGAGTTAAGGCTTGTGCATCCCGTCCTAGACCGGGAGCTGACACTCAACGCCAAGCTGGATGAGGTTTTTTTAGGCCTTGTCAAAGAGTTCGGGTTCAGGTGTGATGCCAAGTTGGGAAAAAGCGGTTTTAAACTAGAGTAGCCGTCTTGCCTGCCAGTAGTTTTTCTTCCAGTACCCGCTATATATTGAAGAGACGGTGACACCCTTGCTTGAGGAGGCGTGTACGAATTTTCCTTTTTCGAGATAAATACCTACATGACGGATATTCCGTCCCGTTTTAAAAAAGACGAGGTCTCCGGCACTCAATTGGTTGATATAAACGCGTTTTCCCCTGCTGACCTGATCTTTTGTGGAACGCGGAAGTCTGATGTTGAACAGAGACTTGTAGGTCTGAAGGACAAAGCCTGAACAGTCTACTCCGCCTCGCGAAAGACCACCGTACCGATAGGGAGTCCCTCTCCAATTACTGTACTGTTGATAAAGGTTATCTATAGTAGACGGGCTTTTTTCAGAGAGGGGCTGTACAGAAGAGGAGTTCTGTTTTGCAGGTTTGTACCGTTCTGAATAGGTCTGTTTGGCCGGAGAAACAGGTTTGCGCGAACAGGCTGTTAGCAGAATGAGAGCGGTAAAACTGAATAAAATGTATTTCATACTCAGGTCAGAGCAAGAAACGTGCCTGGGTTCTTTCCGTCATTGGATAGGAATAGAGCTCAGGGGGATCAGGAGACTCCCGTTAAAACTGCGGACCGAAGGGGATGACTCCGTTATGGAGTTCTCTTGGAGTATAAAGATGAAGATATTATGATATTTTGATGACAGCCTCGGAAAAAATAACCCCGTCAACGCCTTCCTCGGCCAAGGTCTCTATACTCTCTTCATTTTCGATGTGGACAAGGATCTTTGCATCGAAAAGATAGGTGTCGGCAGCCTTTTGGACGCTTTTGGCGATCTCATGGTTGAGCAATAGGTATTTGGCATCAAGGTTTTCGTAGATAATGGCCTCTTTAAGGGATGAGATATCCATGGCAAACTCAAGGCTGTTCTGCCGTGCATGTTCGATGAGCTCATAAACCTCCTTATCACCAGAAAAAAGTAGGCAGGCGTTTGGAGGGGTATGGGCTATGGCTTCAACGGAACTCACATGGTAAAGTTTTTCATAAGGAATATTGGGATGACCGAAAAGTAGCATGTTAAGCCTTTAAGCACTCGTCTGAGCAGTAGTATTGGCCATCTCGGAGTAAGGCCTCGTTCACAGAGATATAGGTCCCGCATTTTGTACATGCGATCATATCATCGTCATCAAGTTTCTCTTTTTTCTTCTGAGGTTTTTGATCTTCATTGACAAGCGGTTTCTTTTTGATAAAAAAAAAGTAGACCAGAGCGACAACTGCGATAACTAATAACCATTTTAACATATAGACTTCTTTCAACAGGCTTTGTTTTGTGTAATTATAGCTATAATTTCGTTTTTCAAGGAGAAATATGTTTGATTTTTTAGACGAAGACTGGTTTGTTGTCGGTTTGGAGATAGTTTTTTTACTTTTTATTGCTTATGATGCCTGGAAATACTTTCAGACAAAAAAGAGAGAATATATTATTAACATCGTCCTGGCAATAGGCTTCGCTGTTTGGGTACTTTACCCTTTTTACACAAAGTATTATATGTGGGAGGAGAAGGACAGACAGGCCCTGATCAAAAGCTGTCTGAATGAGCATAATGCATCGTATTGCGACTGCGTCGATGACAAGATTTTTAAAGAGTATGACCTGGAGAGTTTCAATGCCCTTGAGAAGAGAAAGGATAAAGAGCTTTCGGAGTTTATCGCTGCGTCGGAAAGAGAGTGCTTTGAGGATTGAGTATGCTAAAGCTGCTGTTTGAAAACAGTCGGTTTATCGTTTTCTATAAACCCGAAGGAGTGAGCTTTCACAGTGAAGAGGGCGAGGGTTTCGTCGTTTTGGCCGAGAAGCAGACGGGTCTGAAGCTTTATAGCGTTCACCGTCTGGACAAGATGACCTCTGGCCTGATACTTTTAGCCAAGAACAGCGAGACGGCAAACAGGCTCAGCAGGCTTTTTGAAGAGCGCAGGATAGAGAAGTTTTATCTTGCCCTCTCTATGCGAAAACCGAAAAAGAAGCAGGGGTGGATCAAAGGGGATATGGCCTTGGCCAGACGAGGATCTTATAAGCTTCTAAACACAAATGAGAACCCGGCGGTCACACAGTTTATCAGTACAGCCTTAAGGACGCATGAAAGGCTCTTTCTTGTCAAACCGCACTCTGGCAAGACCCATCAGATACGCGTGGCACTGAAAAGTCTTGGCTCCCCCATAGCCGGAGATATACGTTATGCAGCTTCAGATGAGGCCAAGAGGGAAGAACGCGGATATCTGCACGCTTATGCCCTTCGTTTTACTCTTGATACAGAAGAGTTCTCTTTTGTCTCTCCGCCGGAGAGCGGCGAACGTTTTCTCAGCCCCGAGTGCTCCGCTCAGCTCTCCCTCTGGTCCCGGCCCTGGGAATTATTTTAAAAGTTCTTTATATATTTTCAGTTTTGTCTTAAAGTCTATAGCCGCATATGCGGGTGAAGGAGAGGGGAGAAGAGCTTTTTTTATAGGCAGTTCCTTATAGCTTCTGTTAAAGATAGCTTCGGCTTTTTTTCCTGTAAACAAGAGGGTCTTTATCGAAGGGTAGTCGCTAAGCAGTTTTTTAAAATCGTTTGCTTCGATCTCTTTTAAGTTCCCGTCGCTTGAATTCCCGGCATCGCGTTTGAGACTTTTTGCACTGTCCCAGAGTGCAAGATGATGTTTCTTGCACAGCGCAATCTTTTTTTCGATGCTGGAGACATCGGCATGAAAGACCTCGGCCAAAAGCGGCCAGAACTGGTTTCGCGGGTGCGCATAATAAAAGCCTTCTTCAAAGGACTTGATACTGGGGAATGAACCGAGTATTAAGATCTCCGAGTCAGGAAAGACGATGGGTTCAAAAGGGTGGTATTCCATATCACTATTGTAGGGTAATCTATATGAAAGTCAAGAGCTTTAAGGGTTCGGGTGTAACCTGAGTGTAATTCAAGGCATGAAACCGTAACCCTTTTGCAACAGCCGTATACTACTATCTCGTTATGGAAGAACTAGAACATATATGGATAGATTATTTACAGCGGCTCGATATCGCATTTCAACCGATCGTCAGTATACACAGCGGTAAACTGTACGGGGTTGAAGCACTTTTAAGGGGGGTCGAACAGATAGGGTTTGGCTCCATTTCCGAGTTTTTCGACAAGGCCTACAGCAAGGATATACTATACACTCTTGATCTGGCCCTACGCGAGAAGGTGATCAAAAAGTTCACTTCTTTAAACGATCATGCTAATATTAAACTCTTTATCAACCTCGACAACCGTCTTTTGGAGATGCCCAATTTTACCAAGGGCAATACGGCGAAACTGCTGAAGAAGTATAATCTGCATAAAGAGATGATCTGTTTTGAGATCTCTGAACGTCATGAGATCTCCAACCCTCTCCTTTTCGAAGAGATACTGACCCATTACCGAGAAGAGAATTACAGCATCGCTGTGGATGATTTCGGGGTAGGGGTCTCCGGTTATCAGATGCTTTACCGATCGACTCCGGATATTATCAAGATCGACCGTTTTTTCTTTGAATCGATCTGCAAGGACGTGAAGAAGAAGATCTTGGTGCGCAGCATGGTACAGCTTGCTACGCAACTGGGTGTCAGTGTGATCGCAGAGGGGGTAGAGACGGAAACAGAGATGCTGGTGGCAAAAGAGATGGGATGTCATCTTATACAGGGATATTATGTCCAGCGGCCGAGTCTTGTCAGTGAAGATATACTTCCTCAGTATATGCATGTCAGACAGGCAAGCAAAGCGGACCGCCGCACCCGCTCAAACAAAAAACAGATAAAGGCCTATATCGAACGGGTAAACCCGATCTACACTCGAGACAAGATGGCTGTTGTATTGGAACGTTTTAAAAAAAATGATGATATCGCGCTTCCTGTCATAAGCAAAGACAAGGTGCCCCTGGGTATCTTGGATGAAGAGCACCTGCGTAAACTTGTCTCCACGCCATACGGACATGCCCTTTTACTGAACGAGCCGGTGAACGAGCCTAAGGTGAAGAAGTATGTCAGAAAATGCGCTGTAGCAGATATCCATACGAACATGGACCAGATCGTCGAATGTTATGCCAACTATAAAGAAGCGCGGGGCGTTATCATCACCAAAAACATGGAGTACTACGGTTTCTTAAGCGCTTCTGATATCATCGGCATCATCAATGAACGCAACCTTGCCAGCGCCCAGGACCAGAACCCCCTGACAAAAATGCCGGGAAACCGCCAAATCGACAATTATATGAATGGCGTACTTTCAGGCGGAGAGAATACGCTTCTTGCCTATTTTGACCTGAACCACTTCAAGGCCTACAACGACAACTACGGATTCAGGAATGGAGACCGCGTGATCCAGCTTTTCGCAGACATACTGAAAAAAGAGTTTCCAAGCGAGTGCTTCAAAGGGCATATAGGCGGGGATGATTTTTTCGCGGGTATTAAAACGAAAGAAGAAGGTTTTGAAGGGGCACTGGCATATGTGAGCCGCGTACTGAACAGGTTTTCCGATGAAGTGCGCCATCTGTATGACAGAAGCGATTGTGAACGCGGATATATTATTGCCAAGGACCGTGAGGGAATAGAGCGCTCTTTTGAACTGCTCAGTGCCAGTGCCGTCGTCGTCAAGATACATAATAAGAGTAGGCATCGGGCAATAGACCTCGTCAATAAATATTTTGCTTCCCAGAAAAAGGCAGCCAAGCTTAGTGAAAACAATATCAATATGAGTACGCTTTTATAGTAAAGATGCTGGTCGAACCGCAGCAG
>CAXGZT010000057.1:0-13178 GCA_964014335.1 uncultured Campylobacterales bacterium
GAGATCAATGTGGGTCTCGTGGGCTCGGAGATGTGTATAAGAGACAGAGGTTAATGTGCCTCTCTCTTTGCTCACAGAAGGATTCGAGTGATAATCAGTGTACCGGCTACCAGTGCCAACCTTGGCCCAGGCTTTGACTCTTTAGGTCTAGCCCTAGATTTGAGAAACAGTGTGGATATACGACCCTCCCGTTTCCATTCTGTCTCTGTTCGCGGAGAAGGTGAAAACAGTCCCAAGCTGAAAGGGAATAACCTTTTTGTCGGCATCTTTAATGACCATTACAACAAGCTTACACAAAAGCGTCAAAACTTTAAGTTTACCTTTTATAATCAAGTCCCTCTTTCGCGCGGTTTGGGAAGTTCATCGGCAGTTATTGTCTCAGCGATCACTTCCGCTCATGAAGCAGCAGGTGTCCGCGTTTCGAAGCGTCGTATCTTAAACCATGCACTCCAATACGAACCGCATCCTGATAATATAACACCGGCAGTCATGGGCGGATTTAACACGGCCGTGGTCGAAAAAGGAAAAGTGTTTTCCGAAAAGAAACATATTCCGCCTTATCTGAAGGCTGTCGTCGTTATTCCAAATAAACCGATCTCAACAGCCCATTCGCGCACGACCTTGCCAAAATCGTATAATAAAGAGAATGCGATTTACAATCTTTCGCATGCTTCGCTTATGGTGGCTGCGTTTTACAGTGAAAACTGGGAGATATTACGCATCGCTTCCAAAGACAGATTCCACCAGCGTCAAAGGATGAAAATGTTGCCTGAACTTTTCACGGTCCAAAAGCTCGCCTATGAGAACGGGGCTTTGATGAGCACGCTCTCAGGGTCCGGATCGACATTTTTCTCTATGTGTTATGATGAGGATGCTGAACGTATTCACACCAAAATGGCGCAGAGGTTCCCGGAATTTACGGTTAAGACTCTTGATTTTGACAATTACGGTCTGAAGATCGAGCGCTGATAAAGACAATATTCTGCAGAGCATTGCCACTGCCGGAGCAGAGAATGGGTCGTGGACCAAAGAACAGTTTTTTCTATGCTATGATTTGGTACATAAAGGTAACTACTGAAGCTTTTTCTTCTTTGGCATCAGTATGGTTATAACTAAGAAAGAATAGGGTATAATGGCGCGCAAATTACATGTTCCGATTCGAATGTGCATTCAATGCCGGCAACGTCAAGCTCAGAGCAGTTTGATACGCTTGCAGTGCAAAGAGAAAAAGGTACAGGCCTTTGATGGTATCGGACGTAGTATTTACGTTTGTTTGACATGTATGGAAAATCCTAAGCTGGTTAAACATCTGGCGGGTCGCTGTAAAAGTGGAAAAGAATCACAAGACAATATTGCAAACATATTGAAGGAGCTGAGAGCTGATGATAGATAAGGTAAGAGTACACGAGATCGCAAAAGAACTGGGTATAAAAAGTAAAGAGGTTGTTGACAAGGCCACAGAAATGGGGCTTGAGGTTAAAACCGCTTCCAGTGGCGTTTCTCCGGAAGAGGCAGAAAAGATCATGAATTTTATTATGAATCCTGCTTCTTTTACACCACCGAAACCCAAACCAGTGATTAAAAAAGCTCCGAAGAAAGAAGAAGCTTCTGCCGTAGAACAGAAAGCATAAGCCAGCAGCAAAGAAGAGGAAGTACCCAAAGAGACTCCTATCGTAGAAGCAGCTGCTGAACCGGCAGAAAAAGTAGAAGCAAAGACTGAAGAGAAATCAGAAGAGAAGAGAGGCGGCGAAACGAAAGAAGCCGACCAGAAGGAAAAACCAAAAGAGGAAGCACCGGCTAAACCTTTGATAAACAAGGTTTCGACAGAGCGTAAGCGCTCAGGTCTTAAAATAGTCAAGAAAAAGAAACCGGCGGCAGCTCCCGCCTCATCTGCATCACCGGATGCCCCTGCCTATAAAGACCCGGAGTTTACTTCGTCTTATGGAAAGATGTCTGCTGAAGCGATTGCAGAGATGCAAAGTCGTTCGTCTAAGAAAAAGAAAAAATCTGCAGCTACACATACCTCTAAGAGTCACGGAAGCAAGATGGATATCTTTGGCGGAGATATGGCTGAAGTCTCTATGGACTTTCAAGAAGATCAGGTCGTTCTTTTAGATTTCCGTGAAGAAGAAGCGCGTAAAGAGCGTGAAAAAGCGATAGAAGAAGAGCGTAAAGAACGAGAAGCCCGTAACGCTGCCAATCAAGGACAACGCCGCCGTCCATCAAGCAACAACCGAAACCGTTCGGTATCGCGTGGAAAAGCGAAAAAACGTCGTCGTAAAGATGTGCCTGAGGATGTCGTGATCACTAATGTCGAGATCCCGGAAGATATCCGTGTATACGAGTTTGCTGAAAAGATCAATCGGCCTATGGTAGATGTTATCAAGGTCCTTTTCGATCTTGGAAAAATGGCAACTAAAAATGATTTCTTGGGCAAAGACGAGATCGAGATTCTGGCCGAAGAGTTTGAAGTCGAAGTAACGACTATCGACCCTAAAGCTGCCTTTGACCTTGAAAACATTCAAGAGAGTGAAGACGTAGAGGTTGATCCGGATGCAGTGAAACGCCCTCCTGTTATTACGATAATGGGTCACGTCGATCATGGTAAGACCTCGCTCCTAGATGCGATAAGGTCCGGACGTGTAGCAGCAGGCGAAGCCGGCGGTATCACACAGCATATCGGCGCGTATACGATTGAACAACATGGTGAAAAGATTACCTTCCTGGATACACCGGGTCACGCGGCTTTCTCTGCTATCCGTTCGCGCGGTGCACATGTTACAGATATTATTATTATCGTTGTCGCGGCGGATGACGGTGTTAAACCACAGACTATAGAGTCTATCAAGATGGCAAAAGAGTCGGGCAATCCTATTATCGTTGCCGTAAACAAGATGGATAAAGAGGGTGCAAACCCGGATATGGCGATGGCGGGTATGGCTGAACACGGCATAAATCCGGTCGCATGGGGCGGTGATGTCGAGTTTGTACCGGTATCGGCTAAGACGGGTAATGGATTGAATGAACTTCTTGAGGCTATTCTTTTACAAGCAGAGGTCATGGAGCTTAAAGCCAATCCTAAGGCCCTGGCAAAAGCAACTGTCGTGGAGTCCAGTATCGAAAAAGGACGCGGTCCGGTTGCAACTGTCGTAATCAATAACGGAACACTGAAAATTGGTGATCCAATCGCTGTCGGCGCGGCTTACGGACGCGTCCGTGCACTTCTTAATGATAATAAAAAACCTATCAAGACACTTGCTCCATCTGAAACCGGTGTTGTGGTCGGTCTGAATATCGTTCCGGCTGCAGGTGAGACGCTTATTGCGATGGAGAATGAAAAGGAAGCAAAAGAGATAGCACAGAAGCGACATGAGTATGACCGTCATAAAGAGCTCTCGATCTCGACCAAGTCAACGATGGATGACCTTACTGCTATGATAGCAGAGGGTAAACTAAAAGCGCTCAGCATTATTCTTAAAGCGGATGTCCACGGTTCACTCGAAGCGCTCAAGTCCTCACTGACTGAACTTCGTAATGATGAAGTAAAAGTCAACATCATCTCTTCTGGGGTTGGTGGAATCACTGAAAATGATGTTGCCCTTGCTAACGGTTCTGATGACTGTGTTATCATGGGCTTTAATGTCCGACCTACCGGTGCGGTTAAAGCAGCTGCCAAGCAGTTTGGTGTAGAGATTAAGACCTACAATATCATCTACGAGATGATTGATGATGTGACAGGTATGCTAACAGGTATGATGTCTCCAAAATTCACTGAGACAAACTCAGGCCAGGCAGATGTCAAAGAGGTCTTCAAGATTCCTAAAGGCGTGGTCGCCGGTTGTATGGTCGTTGACGGCAAACTGGTTCGCGGCGGACTTGTGCGTGTTATTCGAGAAGGTGTTGTTATCTTTGAGGGTGAACTTAATTCACTCAAACGCTTCAAGGATGATGTCAAAGAGGTCGGTAGCGGCTACGAGTGTGGTGTCGTTATTGATGGATATGAAGATGTTCAGCCCGGTGATGTTATCGAGACCTTTACGAAAGTAGAGCAAAAAGTAGAACTGTGACCCCCGCAGAGATAAAGAAGAAGCGTACGGAGTCACTCCTTCTGGAGTTGATCCCCGAAGCGATCAGCTCCCTTAATGATGCCCGTATACATGAAGTCGATGTCGTAGAGGTCATATGCTCTAAGGGGCGAAGCGATGCAAAGGTCTTTTTAGACCCTCACTCGTATACGGAAAAAGAGAGAAATCTTTTTTTAAAACTTCTTCGCAGTGCACGTCCTATTATAGAAGCGCATTGTATGCAGGATCAGGGATGGTACCGATGTCCGAAGCTGACATTTGAGTTTGACACACACTTTGACCGTGTCTCAAAGGTAGAAGATCTGTTTAAACAGATAGCAGCAGAGAAGGCGGATGTAAGAAAAGAGAGAGGAGATGAAGAAGATGAGTCTTGAGTCTGATATTAAAAACGTAGTCGAATCCATGGGGCTGTCCCTGTATGACATCGTCACGGTAAGCGAATTCGGCTCGACCATCTACCGTGTCATGATCAATTCAAAAGAGGGCATCACTCTTGACAAATGTGCAGAAGTGACCAGAGTCCTTAACCCGCTTTTGGATGTAACACCCCCCGTGAGCGGAGATTACCGACTGGAAGTCTCTTCTCCGGGTATAGAACGAAAGCTTAAGAGCTTAAAACATTTTAATGCTTCAATAGGTGAAAAAGTAAAGATCGTTCTAATATCCAACGAGGTCTTAAAAGGCGATCTGCTGAAGGTTGAGGGCTCTGATATAACGGTAAATGATGAGCAAGTCGGCGAACAGAGTGTTCCTTTTGACGAAATACTGAAGGCATCGACCTATTTTGAGTGGTAATACAAAGTTTATGAAACTGGCCCTGGATGCTGCCTGGGAGTATCAAGGGCTGACCTACCCAAACCCTGCCGTCGGATGCACTATCGTTCAAAACGGTGCTGTCATCGCCGTGGCTGCCCATGCGAAGGCCGGGGAGCCCCATGCCGAAGTTATGGCTCTTAAAGAGGCGTATATGGCGCTGAGCATAGACAGAGGCATAGCCAAACTAAGTAAGGCTGATGAGATACATGAGTATCTGCTAAAACATCATAACGGCATCTTTTTGTTCTGTGATATGTATATCACGCTCGAACCCTGTACGCATGAGGGAAAGACACCCTCATGTGCTTCCTTGATTCAGAAGATGCGTCCGCAAAACATCTACATCTCTCATTATGATCCAAATCCTAAGGCAACAGGCGGAGCTCAGGCCCTTATGGCCGGTGGTATGGATGTCCATTACGGCATGTGCGAGGAAGAGGGAAATAGGCTTCTGGAACCTTTTATCAAATGGAATGAGAAAAACTTTGTTCTGTTTAAATGGGCACAACGACTGGACGGGACTGTTGACGGAGGGTTGATCTCGGACGAAGTTTCCAGAAAAAAAGTGCATGCGCTTAGAGACAGGTGTGATCTGATAGTCATCGGCGGAAACACAGTCCGTACGGACAGACCGACTTTGGATGCGCGCCTGGTAGATGGAAAAGCTCCTGATGTACTGATCTTCTCAAAGGAAAAAGATTTCGACAAGAGTCTCCCTCTTTTTGCAGTAGAAGGAAGAGAGGTCTTTATAGAGAACAGTTTTGACAGGCTCGGGGAGTATAAAAACATCTTGGTCGAGGGTGGTCCGGGTATGTTTTCCGCGACACAGGAAATCGTAGACAGATATTTATGTTTTCTAGCCCCCAAAAGCGGAGGGCAAATTAAATTCTCGAACGAAGCGGTTGAGTTAGAGATATTAAACACAAAAACATTAGATAAAGATCTAATGATGTGGATGGGGAGAAGATAATGGCAATCGAAAAGCAAGAAAAGATCGTTGAGATGTTTGACGACATCGCACCGACGTATGACAGAGCAAACCGCGTGCTTAGCATGGGGATTGACAGGACCTGGCGTAAAAAAGCATGCGATCTGGCGTATAAGCTTTACGGAGAGAAAGAGATCGATCTTGTATTAGACATTGCCTGCGGAACAGGTGACATGATGGATTACTGGATGCGCAGAGCCTCAAGGCATAAGATCGAAGTTAAAAAAATACTTGGGGTCGACCCGTCAAACGGCATGGTCGAGGTGGCAAGAGAGAAGTTTCCTAAGTTCGACTATGCAATCTCAAAAGCGACAGAGATACCTGCGGAAGATGATACAGCCGATTTCTTAAGCATCTCATACGGGATCAGAAATGTCGTCGAACGCGCAGAGGCTTTAAAAGAGTTCAACCGTGTATTGAAGCCCGGCGGATATGTCGTTATCTTAGAGTTTATGAAGCGCGAAAATCCGGGTACGATGGCCAAGCTGACCGATTTTTATCTAAACAGGGTACTTCCTAAAATCGGCGGTGCGATCTCCAACAACAAAGAGGCCTATGAGTATCTTCCGAACTCGATCGAGGGTTTTCTGACCATAGAAAAGATGCAAGAAGAACTGGAAGAGGCAGGATTTGAAGTCTGCTATTCCAAGAGCTTTTCGATGAATATTAGCTCTTTGATTATCGCCCGTAAAAAGTAAGCCAAACAGGAGAAAAAATGAATATACTCTCCGTCGACGGTCTGAACGAACAGATCAAAAACCTTCTGGAAACTACCTTTATGCGCACCTTCGTCGAAGGGGAGCTTTCGCGTGTGACCTATCATAATAGCGGTCATATCTATTTTACGCTCAAAGACGCATCCTCTTCCATCTCCTGTGTTATGTTCAAGGGGAATGCTTCGAGGCTTAAGTTTCGTCTTGAAGAGGGTCTAAAGGTCGTTTTAGAAGCTGCCGTTACCGTTTATAAGCCCAGGGGCCAATATCAACTTAATGTCCTTTCGGCAGAGCCTTCAGGGCAGGGTGCCTTGGCGTTGGCCTTCGAACAGCTCAAAGGCAAGCTCCAGGAGATAGGTTATTTCGCACCTGAGCATAAAAAAGCACTCCCCAAATATATCACGACGCTGGGTCTGGTAACCTCAGAAACCGGAGCAGCTCTGCAGGATATGCTCCGTGTGGCCGCTTCGCGTTGGCCCTTGGTCAAGATATTTCTGTATGATGCCGTCGTCCAGGGCGACTCGGCAGCAAAGTCTATAGCAAGAGGGATTAAGACGGCTGATAAAAACGGGCATGACGCCATCGTTGTCGGTCGTGGCGGGGGAAGTATGGAAGACCTTTGGGGATTCAACGAAGAGATCGTCGCAAACTCTATCTATCACTGTAAGACGCCTATCGTCTCGGCAGTCGGTCACGAGATAGACTGGGTGATATCGGATTATGTGGCCGACCTTCGTGCCCCTACGCCTTCGGCAGCCATGGAGATGATACTTCCGGATCAAAACGAGATCTTGATGAGCATTGATGCTCTGATGCAGGAGCTGACACGCACCCAGGCCCAGAGACTGCAAGCATATACGGAGAAAATAAGGCATTTGAAATCTTCATTTGCACAGAACTCTATCGAAAACCGTTTGAAAATGAAGCTGGATGAGGTCAAACAGATCCGGTCCGCCTTTAACCAAAAGATGTCATATAATATAGAAAGCGCCAGACGCGAGATAGCTCCCCTTCTTCAGATGATACCGCATCAGATGCAGACTCTCCTGCAGACCAGAGTCGCTCAGTTGAAACAGCTTGAGAGTGCCTTTGCCCTGCAGGATCCAAAGTTCAAAAACAAAAAAGGCTTTGCCCAAGTCTCTAGAGATGGGAAGGTCATCGAGCTTGAAGAACTTCGAGTCGGAGAGCGTTTTGAAGTCATGACGGACAGAGTCCATATTAAAGCACACGTGGATGAGAAAAAACTGTTTTAACTCAGTCTGTTTTTCTTGAAACGGTGCCAAAGGCTTTTATGACAGCACCTTTTTGAAAGGTTTAGCCGGTAGCTGTCACCCCGCAATCAACACTCTTACTGTTGAACTGTCGTCTACCAATAAAATATTCATGGCTCGTTTATAGCACCACTTAGCTATAATTCAAAAAAAACAGAGACTTTTAATGAAACGTATTATTACCCAGACCCATAAGCCGATTAAATTCAAATTCAGACAGAGCAAAGAGGACTTCATCGTTACGGAGATACCCCTCTTCGATGAACCGGCAGACAAGGGAAACTATCTTATCGCAAGGGTTCAAAAACAAGACCTTTCTACTATGGAGATGCTCGATATCCTGGAGTCGGAACTTCAATGTTTCAACATCGGTTACGCAGGTCTGAAGGACAAGTATGCGACAACAACGCAGTATATCTCCCTACCTTTGAAGTTTTCCAAAAGCTTCGAAAGACTACGCCATCCGCGCATCAAGATACTGGAGAGCTTTAGAGGAAAAGAGAAACTTTCAATCGGTGATCTAAAAGGCAACAACTTTTTTATCCGTCTTCATGACGTCACTCCGGAGTCAGCAGTCAAATTGGCTGCCGTCTTGGATGATGTTATGCGCAAGGGAATGCCGAACTATTTCGGTTATCAGCGTTTTGGACGGGACAGCGCGAATTTCGAAAAAGCGAGGGACGTGGCTCAGGGCGAGAGTATCATGAAAGACAAGAAGGTCAACAGGATCATGCTTCATGCTTACCAGTCTTATCTATTTAATGATTGGCTTGCCAGACGTATAGAACTCTCGCATGATATCAAGACCAAGGAGTGTGAAGAACTTCTTGCCGATCTGAACATCTCCCAAGAGGAGTGTGATATCCTGAAGAAGCAATCAGGGATTTTATCTGTCCTACCGGGTGACATCATGTTTGAGTCAAAAACAAAAAAGCTGATAAACGTCACCGACCTTCAAGCCATCCGCAAACCGTATAAAGAACAGAAGATAGTACCGACAGGCCTCCTGGCCGGCTCGAAAGTCTGGCGTGCCAAGGGTATGGCTGGCGAGATAGAATACCATTTTGATGACTTGAGCGTCAGAGCAGTCGGGACACGAAGAGAAGCGCTTGTTTATCCTAAGAGTATCCGTCATGAATATAAAAAAGAGCAGAAGAGTTTTGAACTGAGTTTCACTCTGCCAAAGGGTTCTTACGCAACAGTACTGCTGGAAAATCTGGCGAACAGGGACCTCACTCCCCGCCAGTAATCTTTTCAGACAAGCCCTGCACAGCAGTTTTTTAGAAACCAGAAGATAGACTGGTAAGTTAAAACAGGTCATGAGCTAAATGGAATGCACCGGCGGCTTGCAGATAGCAGAGGCCGAAGATAAGGGCATACAAATGGTAGAGCAATGAAAAGAGTAGTTTTGATATTCATCTTATCCTTCCTGTCGGCATGCTCTTCAAAGCCGCACGCCCTACAGCATAAGGAAGATGCAGACGCGGTAGGAGGAAAGGTATATATTGTCAGTCATGGCTGGCATACAGGGCTTATTCTTCCTACGGAAAGAGTCGAAAATCATCTGCCAGCACTGAGGAAGAGGTTCGGTGATGCGACTTATATTGAGTTTGGATGGGGCGACAAAGAGTTTTATCAGGCCGAAGAGGTAACATTATGGTTGACGCTAAGGACTCTCTTCTGGCCGACGGAGTCGGTTGTCCATACCGTACCTGTAAACATGAACAGGTATTTTAAAAATACTCGGTTTGAGGAGGTGTGTCTCGGCGGCGGTGAGTACGACTCGCTCATACGCTTTATCTCAAACAGCTTTCAGAAAAACAAAGAGGGAGAGATATTGGCGCTTGAAAGCGGAACAGAGGGTAAGAGCCAGTTCTACAGAGGGGTAGGTGATTATTATCTGTTCAACACCTGTAATAAATGGACGGCTAAAGGCTTGAAAAGTTCCGGACTGGATATAGTACCTACCTTTAAGTTGACTGCCGACAGCATAATGGACTATTTGGAGGGGTATAAGCAGGCTTCGCTGATGGGATCAGAAGCAGACGCAGCTGCACGGAAGCACCCCGGAGGTGAATGCCCTTGAGCGTCCCCTATCTCTTGATAACAAAGGTGTAACCGGCCTTAAGTTTATATTCCGCAAATAGTAATATAATAAAATAATCTAACTGTATGATGATGGAACACATGAAGAACGATTTGCCTGTTTTTGCCTATGCCGGAAGAGTTGAGTTACGCAATACAATTGCCATAATAAAAGAAATCCTAGACGTATTGGATAAAGATGCCAAAGGGGTGCTTATCTCCCTGCAGAAGTGCGGCTCTTTTGCAAAAGAAGAAGATATAGAAGCCCTTTGCCAGGGCCTTGCAGAGTTGCAAAAGAGTATTAATGTTGATATCGCCCTGATTGACTACAGTCCTGCACTGTTTGAACGGATCAAGCCCGTCGCCAAACAATATCCGATCAAGCTGCTTAACTCTGTGGAGGCTGCAAGGCTTTTCTTAAATCCGAAAAGTCTGAAAGAAGAGCTCAAGATCTTGCTTTACGAGCCTGACCAAGCCGTCTGTGCCACAATCAAACAAGCCCTGGACGGGGAGAAGTATAAACTCTATATCGCCAATGATAACCTGAGCTACAAGAATATCATACAGCTAAAATCCATAGACATTACCATCAGTCAGACAATGCTTAGCTCCAAGGAGGGCCCTGAAAAAACGTCCGCAAAAGGCTTGAAGCTTTCAAAAGAGCTTGTCAGCAACCTACCCCTGTTCATCGACACAGCGGTTGAAACGCTCACGACCCTGACGGAGTTAGAGGCCCAAAAATCAAAACACGGAATCAGCGGTTTCCAAAAGGATTTCGATGAGACTCCTCTTGCAGCATTGATGAGGTTCGAGGGTCCTTTTAAAGGAATGTTTTTTCTTATCTTTCCCAAATCCATCGCGTGCAAAACAATAGGCGCATTGATGGGAGAAGAGGTCGATCCGGACGATTCTGAGGTATTAAAAGACGGTGTCGGAGAGTTCTGCAATATTATCACCGGAAGTATTAAGACCAAACTTCAGGCAAAGGGCTTTTTTATTACCTTTGAGTTGCCGCAAACCTATGAGGACGTTCAAGAAGCCTCCCAGATCGTAGAGGGACATGAAGGGATATGGATCGATATGCTTTTAGAAAAAGAGCCTTTTTATATCTTTATCAGTCAATGAGAAGCACAAAACATCTCCAGCAGAGATACTCATAGGCCTATATCTTAAGCAAGATTCTGTCCAGTATGCCCGTAGGAAGGAGGCGCTTCAATCCTCCTAAAAGATAGGTGGCCGAGGTGTTATAATATCTCGGTTTTGGTTTTTCAGACTCCAATGCATTGACGATATTTGATATGACGACATCCGAGTTTCTGGTGAAGGGGTCCTTTTTTTTCTTTCCCTCGTAAGGAAGGAGCTCTTTTTTGTATTCCTTTTCAAAAACACTCTTGATCCCGTCTATATGCTCATAATACTTTTTCGTCGCATTTTTTCTGAAGTCCGAGTGCACGGGACCGGTGTTAAGGGTGATAACATGGATGTCATCTTTTTCAAGTTCCAGGCGCAGGGTGTCACACAGCCCCTCTATAGCATACTTGCTCGCATTATATGCTCCTCTGAAACGCAAAGAGACAAGGCCCAGGACCGAAGAGTGCTGGATGATGCGCCCGTAACCCTGGGCACGCATAATGGGCATCACCTGCCGCGTTACCTCATGCAGACCGAAGAGGTTGGTCTCAAACTGCTCTTTCAAGACCCCGCTGGTAATGTCTTCAACTGCGCCGGGTTGACCATATCCAGCATTGTTGAAAACGGCATAAAGCCTTCCCTCCGTCTGGGCCAGGATCGCATCAAGCGTAGATGAGATCGTCTCTGCCTTGGTGACATCCAAAAAGTAGGCATCCAGGCCTTCGTCTTGTAAACGCCGAACATCCTCGATTTTTCGTGCCGAAGCAAAGACCCTGTATCCGTTTTGATGTAAATAGTGGGCCGTGTCATAACCGATTCCGCTTGAACAGCCCGTAATAAGTATTGTTTTTTGCATATGCCATTTTAGCTAAATAGTAGTCTTCTTATAGTAGACTTCTAAAAAATCATTCAAAGTGAAAACGATATGAATACAAAAGTTTTAGCCGGGATCTTAGTCTCTCTTCTTATTGCAGGGATGATATTTCTCCTGTATACACAAGAAGAGAAACCCAAGGCAATCGATCCGAAAAATGTAGTGAAGAAGACTGTCAATATGAGCGGTATGACCTGTGAGTCTTGCGAGATAGCCATTGAAAAGGTCAGTAGAAATACCGGAGTCGTCAAGGTAGAGGCCTCAAGTTCTGAACAAAAGGCTGTGGTCGAGTTTGATAAGACACAAACCGATATTCATACCATTATGAAGGCTATAGAGATGAAGGGTTTCAAGCCTGTCAGCTATGAAGACGAAGCGGGACTGCATGAATTGAATACCAGCCAGAACGAAGCGGCAAGCCATGAGATGAAGTGCGGAAACGGAAAATGCGGCGGGGCCGGAAAGTGCGGCGGTCAGTAGAGAGAAGAATATCGAGCAACTATTAAATGATATTTAGTAGTTGCTGATAATGAAGTCTTAATGCTTATTTGGCAAGTTTTAGTTCACCGAGGTGGCTAAAGATACTATTCCCCTCTTCGAGCCAAGAGTCGAGACCGCCTACTAGGTAGTGTACGTTAGTATAGTGAAGATCGTTTTGGATTGTCTTTGTAGCCAGTGCAGCACCTTTTCCTGAGCGGCAATAGACAACAATAAATGCATTTTTGTCTTTAATCTCACTCGGTAGGTCAAACTCTAAAAGACCGCGTGCGATAGCAACGTTTTCCATTCCTTCAATCGAGCCTTCGGGGATCATATAGGGTTCACGGATATCCAGCATCCAAACATCATCTTCGTTCTCGATCATCTTGGCAAGCTCTTTGGAAGTAATCGATTTTACCTCTTTTGCAGCTTTTGCAATCAGTTCCTGACTGAGAGCGCTTCCCGCCATCAGCGGCATACTTAAACCTAATCCTAGAACAGCCGAAGCTATTAATTTTGCTAATGTCATTTTTACCATCCTTTTATCATTGTGATTATATCCGCATAAAGATTTAAGATTTCTTTGTTCAATGCTTCTGTATATTTTAATCTCTTTGGCATAAACTTTAGATCAGGAGTCGAACTTGCCGTTTTAATACAAGTTCTCTCTTCCATAAATAATAATTAATAGAGATAAAAGTAAAAAGACAGCATAGTTCGATAATCATTATCAAA
>CAXGZT010000058.1:0-13143 GCA_964014335.1 uncultured Campylobacterales bacterium
ATTCGCAGGTTGCCAAGATGTTCTGCGTCGAACAGGTTTTCGATGCCGATGACTAGTCGGGTGTCGTATTGCTTGTTTGAGAATTTGCGACCCAGGCGCAGGTCGGTGACGGTTTGTGAGGCAACTTTCACGGTGTTAGCGTCATCCGCGTAGCGATTGCCAATGTGTTGTATGGAGGTACCGGCAAAGTAGCCTTGCCTGAATTGGTAGTCGGCATCAATGAACGCCGACCAGTCGGGCAGGCCTGGTAGTTGATTGTTGCTGGTGTCATCGAAGCGAGCATTCATATAAGTCAGTGCGCCAGAGAGTTCGAGTTGCGGTAGGGCTTTGGGCCACCAGCGCCCACCGAATTCCAGGCCGTTGCGTTGGGTACGATCGGCGTTGCGATAGAAAGTGCGTTCATCACCGGGCACAGCGCCGGGATTATCGTCGACAATGATTTCGTCTTTTACCCGCACCATAAATAGAGCGGCCTCAAGTTGATAATGATTGTGCTGGGCGCGCAGGCCGATTTCGAAACTGCGGCTGTATTGTGTGTCAAGACCGGGGCGAAATCCGCTGCCACTGGGGTTGGCGAATTCGGTGAAGGTAGGGGCTTCGAAGCTGGTGGCGAATTGGCTGAACAGGTTCCAGTTGTCGCCCAGCCAGTGACTATAGCCCAGGCTATAGTGCGTTTCGTCGTACTCGCGTTCGCCGGAGTTATCGATGCCACCTGGTTGCAGAACATCGTCGATGACCAGGCGCAGGCGATCATGGCGTACACCGATAACCCAGCGACCCTGTTGTGCCGCCAGAGGGCCTGCTAATTGAAAGCCCAAACCGGCATTGTGTGCAGTTTCGATTTGGTCGAGTGCCAGGTCGTCACTGATGCCGGTGCGACAAATGAACGGCTGCAGACTGGTATTGCGGCAAAAACGTTGCCGGTCGTCGCGCTGGTCTTCCAGGCTGAGTTGGGTGTGCAGGGTGAGTGTATCCAGCGGCCGCTGGTAATTAACGGAGCCACCGATAATTTGGCGGTCATATTGAATCAGGCTGTCGCCGGGAAAGGGTAGTTGTTGCTGGAAATCGCGCTCGATGAGCCAGGTTTGCGCACGTAGCTGGTGATCATTCCCGCTAAAGCGCTGCACCATGCCAAGGGAGGCAATGTTCTGGGTGACTTTCTGCCCGGCATTCATGGCACTGGCCAGCGCGGCCGCCTGCGAGGGATCGCTTTGCCATTGTTCGTAGGTAAGCCCACCGGGATCTTCGGCCAGTGGGTTATCGAGATGGTTGAGAATGGCAAACCAAGCCCGATTGCCCTGTTGGTAATTCAGCCGGAAATTGGCATTGCGGCGTTCGACGGCACTTTGTTCACGATAGCCATCCTGTTCCAACTGCGTGATGGCGCCTCGGTAGGCCCATGAAGAATCATCACTGACATCGATTTTCTGGCCGAATGCGCCATGTGTTCGGTGCAGGCCAAAGCTACCGATTTTCCCGTCGAACCGGGCGAATGGAATATGACCTGGTGGGTAACTTTGGTAATCGAGCAAGCCGCCGCTGCCATTGCCGTGCAGCACGGCGTTGGCGCCACGTAGCACTTCGATGGTTTTGATGGTGCTGGGATCGATGGCATCAATCTGTGCCTGACCATCCACCGTGGTGAGCGGGATGCCATCCAGCCGTACCCGCACACCCCGAATACCAAACGGGGCGCGAGCACCGAAACCACGAATGGAAACACGCGGGTTTTGCGCAAAGTTGTCGCGGTTTTGTACCAGCACGCCCGGCGCCAGATTCAGCGCATCGGTGGCTTGCAGCGGCAAGCGCCCTTCTCCAATGTCGTAATTATCAATGAGGGTGACGCCGCTGGGTGCGTCTTGCCAGTGGGTTTCAATCAGCGGTGCAGTAATAGTGATCTGCAACGGCTCCGGGTCGTCGGACGCGAGGGCCGCATCAAGACCGAAACCCAGCGTTGTGAACGCCAGCAGTTTTGCGGCCAAAAGCCGGGGGCGTGACACCAACTATTACTGACCTGTTGCTGGTTGCATCACGTAGATTTTGCCGCTGTCGGTTGAAAAATACAGCCAGCCTTGCGGACCTTGGACGAGTGCGCGGATGCGCTCATTCAGTTCTTCAAGTAAACGTTCTTCTGCGACGGCTTTACCGTCTTTGCTCAAAGTGACGCGGTTGAGATGGGTTAATTTAAGTGCACCAGAAAACAGATTGCCTCGCCAGGCCGGGAAGCTGTCGCCGGAATATATCAGCAAGCTGCCCGGCGCAATCGACGGGGTGTATTCCTTGATGGGTTGCTCCATACCGTCGCGGTGCGTGCCTTCTCCCACGGCAAGGGGGCCCCAGTATTCTTTACCATAGGAAATCACTGGCCAGCCGTAGTTACGGCTCGGCAGTACCAGATTGATTTCGTCGCCGCCACGGGGGCCGTGCTCGATCAACCATAGACGCTTGGTATCAAAATCGTAGGCCATGCCTTGCGGGTTACGATGGCCGTAGCTCCATATCTCGGGTAGCACGTCGGATCGTGTACTGAAGGGATTGTCTTGAGGCACGCGACCGTCTCGATGCAGGCGCATAACTGTGCCGGCATGGTTAGTGAGGTTTTGCGATGTGGGGCGCACGCCACGATCGCCGACACCAAAATAAACATAACCCTTTTCATCAAACACGATGCGACTACCGAAGTGGCGGTCGGTGCCGGTGGCAGATTTTGTTTCAAGCAGATCCTGCCATTGCACCAGTTTATTCTCAGTTAATTTCGCGCGAGCAAACACGGTGACGCCTTCACCGTTTTTATCGCGCACGAAGGTAAAATAAATCCAGTCGCCGGTTTTGAAATCCGGCGGCACCGCGACATCGAGCAGGCCCCCCTGGCCCAGGACCATGACAAGGGGCGCACCTTGTATGGGTGTTAGTTTTTTGCTTTGAAGGTCGAGCAGCTTGATGCCGCCATCACGCTCGGTGATAAGCAACTGGGTTTTTGAAATGAAAACCAGACCCCAGGGAATGCCGAGTCCATCGGTGACTTGTTCGAGTAGAAAGCTTTCTTTCTCGCTTTTTATTACCTTGGATGCCGTCGCGTGGCTAGTCAACGAAAGCAATGCGAGTAAACAAAGTAGTCGGGTCATGGGTTTCATTTCGCCTCCTTAAGATTGACCATTATAGACAACAAAAACGAGCAATATTCCTCTCGGATGGATTAAAGGGGTCGGTGACAATTGCGAATTATTTACATTATCATTTGTCACCGACCCCTTTAATTTTGCCGAGTCGATGATGCGATTAGTATCTAGTGTGTATTTCATTAGCCCTAACTCTTTAATATCCAACACTTTATAGGATTCATCCTTAAATTACAAAATAATCACACATGTTTAATATAGTGATATTTTTCAGCATATTTCATTTTGCAATATTTTTGTTGATTTTTGAATATTATTCGCTAATCTAGAAGCATTCATATGTAGGGATATTGAATTTAAAGCCAATATCCCTACAAACTGTTCTGCTATTTGTTCTAGATGTAATATCCCTACATTTTGTAGGGATATTTTTTGGAGGATATTATGTAACAAAGAAGACTTTTAGCAGCACTCCTCAAAGAGCATCCCAGCCTTTAGCCCGTCTGCCAACTCGTCACCCTTTAAGAGGCGCACGATCTCAAAGGCGAAACAGGAGGCCGTTCCCGGCCCCCGTGAGGTCATCACGTTGCCATCGACGACGACCTTCTTCTCGCTGGTGTAGCCCTCTGTACGGATCTGCTCTTCTACGGATGGATAGCAGGTGAAGTTCTCGCTCAGCACACCTGCCTTGTTCAGCGCAAAGGGCGCGGCACAGATCGCGGAAATTTTCTTCTGCTTGGCTTCAAACTCTTTAAGCAGTCTTTGCACATCGGCATCGTCGGCCAGAGCATAGGTACCGTCCCAGCCCCCGGGAAGGATGATCATATCAAAATCGTCGCTTTTGACATCCGCGACGACGGCGTCCGCCTGCACGGTGACATTATGCGCTCCGACGATCAGTTTTTTTCCTACACCCGCAGTCGTCACATCGATCTCCGCGCGGCGCAGGATATCGATGATGGTGACCCCTTCGATCTCTTCAAACCCCTTTGCTAGTGGCACTAAAACTTTTGACATAGATACTCCTTCACATGCTGCATGTGCATACATAGTTTCAAATATTGTTGTGATAATTGTAACGAAAACAGAGGGGTTTGAAAAGAAGAAGGGCTAAAACACAAAGATCCAAGGATCTTCATGTAAAAAATTATTTTACTTTTTCTAAATACTCACAATCTACAGTGTTAACCTTTACAATGTCACCTGTTAAGATATGATATGGAATCTGAATAACAGCTCCTGTCTCGAGTGTTGCCGGTTTTTTAGAACCGCTTGAAGTGTCACCCTTATCTTTAGGACCCGTCTCAGTCACTTCTAACTCCATTGTCTCCGGAGCTTCAACAGAGATCGCCTTGTTATTATGGAATACGATATCTACATTCGTTCCATCTTTGAACCATTTACTTGCATCTTCACACTGCTCGTAAGAAAGACCTAATTGATCATAAGTTTCATTGTCCATGAATTGGTACATCTCACCGTCGTCATAAAGGTATTGCATCGTCTTGTGTTCCATATTGGGAACTTCAAATTTGTCGCCTGCGTGAATCGTCTTTTCGACGACCTTGCCGTTTAAAAAACTTTTGACCTTACAACGTACAAAGGCTGCCCCCTTACCCGGTTTTACGTGTTGAAATTCAACTACCTTATAAGGAACACCCGAGATCTCTAAACGCACCCCTTTTTTAATATCACCCATGCTAATTGTTGCCATAAACTGTCCTATATTCTGTATCTTTTGCAAATACAATCGTTATTTTTCGCCATTTTATCAAAATCCCACTTGTTTTACAATTGGGGTGTATATACGAAAATAATGTATTTTTACCACTTTTTTTATTCGGTTCATAATTTTGCACATAAATAATGATAGAATAAACCATGCAAATATTAAAGCTGATTATTCTCTCTCTTCTTTGTATCACTGCTTTTGCCTTTAACGGCGGACCCATTTCCGAACAAGTGATGAGCAAGGCGGAACGGAAGTACGGTGGCTCCATTGTCAGCCGTTATCTCAAATACAACACGCTTCTGAATAAGATAGAGCACATGACAAACAGAGGGAAAATCAAAACAATCAATGACTTTTTTAATAAGATACCCTTCTCAGATGATAAACAAAACTGGAAACAGGAGGATTACTGGGCGACTCCGCTAGAACTCTTGGCACGTAATAAAGGCGATTCAGAAGATTATGTCATCGCAAAATATTTTGCGCTTAAAACTGCCGGTATAGACACAAAAAAACTCTATTTCAGCTACGTCAACTCTGAAGAGCTGAAACGCCCGCATATGGTACTCTCTTATTTTGAGACGCCTACCTCAACTCCTTTTATCTTAGACAATATAAACCCTAAGATACTCTCGGCCTCGAAACGGTCTGACTTGACGCCGGTATATAATTTCAATCCAAACCTCAATCAAGACAGCGGCAATAGCAACCTTCATCAAAGCACCCACAAAAAATGGGAAAAACTTTATAAACGTGTCCAAAGGAATAAACTATGAGTCTCTTTAAACAAATCTCACTGATCATGTCACTCTTCTTACTCTTTGTCCTCATTGTAGTCGTCTCGTTCAACTTTCAGTCTGCCAAACAGTATGCGCAAGAGGAGATGTCGGACAATGCCCAAAATACAGCCGCATATCTCAGCCTTTCCCTTGCCAATGCAGAAGGTGATATCTCGCAAATGTCAACCATGATCAATGCTATTTACGACAGCGGATACTTTCAAGAGATATCCCTTCTTGGTACCGACCAGAAGCTCTTATACAGACGTATTAAAGAGAGCGAAGCCTTGAGTGTCCCCTCTTGGTTCCTATCTCTGTATAATTTCAAGACACCCATAGCTTCGGCTACGGTCTCTTCAGGTTGGAAGCCTATCGGTACGGTTAGAGTCACTCCCGTCGAAGAGGATGCCCATGCCAAACTTTATAAAAACTTTTTAGAGATCTTACAGAGTTTTGCAGTGATCGCCCTGGTCTCATTTTCACTCTTATATTTTTTATTGAGATTCGCCCTCTCTTCCCTTGCGACAGTAAAAGAGCAGGCTGAAGCGGTAAGCGACAACAACTTCATCATCAACAAAAACATACCCTCAACCTCAGAATTCAAAGAAGTCACCCTGGCGATGAATAAAATGGTAGAAAAGGTGAAGGATATTTTTGCAAGAGAGGCGGCTTCGGTCCAAGACTATCACAAACTCCTCTACACCGACGGCTTGACAGGAATATCCAATCGAAGCTTTTTCGAGCTTAAACTGAATGATTTTTTATCATCCCAAGAAGCTGATGCCAACGGGACTCTTCTTACCCTTTATCTAGACGGAGTCATGGAGGCAAATAAGAGCATTGGGCACGACAGAGTGAATGAACTTATACAAAACCTTTCCAAAACGGCACAAGAAACAGCCAAAAGAAAAGAGCACTCGATAACATCTCGCATAGACGGCACCAAGATTTGTATGCTCTTTCCGCGCATGGGCCAAGAAGAGATTGAAGAGATCAGTGATAAGATCTTAGCTCTTTCCCTAATGAGTCTTGAAAAGACCGCCTTGCTCGGTAATGAGTGTGCAGTCAAACTCCTACAGCTTAGCTACACTCCTCAAGACAGCGTAAGCACTATCCTTAATCAAATAGAAAACGCTCTTTTAGAAGCAGAAAAAAACACCATAACAAAGCTTTCGTCTGAACACAGCCATGAGGAGGTCCTTGAAAAGGAGACGATTGAAAATAGAATTAAAGAGCACTCCATAGCCCTGGCACTGCAGGATGTGCAAGATATCCATTCGGACATCTTGCACTCTGAGGCTTATGTCCGACTCTTTGATACACACAGAAACATACATGAGGCCGGCGATTTTATCCCGCAGGTACACAAATTGAACCTGGATACGAAACTTGACCAAAACGTCATTAACTATGCACTTAAAGAGAGCAGTTTGGAGGATAGGGAAATTGCCATTAATATCTCTTTACGTTTTATCAAAGATCAAAAAAGTGTCAAGTGGCTACAAGAACGTCTCGCGGGCATATCAGTAGAAAGAGTCTTGAGCTTCGAGATCTCTAATCATAGCCTTTTAAGTATACTCAGCGAGGCCCTTGAGTTTTCCAATATGCTTCGCAAAGCCGGCCATCATTTCGGAATCGACCGTTTTAGCATAGAAGAAGGGACAAACCTAAACTACCTGCAAATGCTCAAGCCGCAATATCTGAAGATAGACAGCAACTATCTTCATCATATGCTCCAGGGCAAGCAGGGTCAGAGCAATCCTGCTCTGCAGATATTGATCGAGAGTTTAGATATTAAAATTATTGCGACAAACCTCGAAGATAAAAAGATCAAAGAGTCTTTGCAACACGCAGGCATTAAATACTTTCAAGGAAGCCTGCTGGCCGAGCCGAAACTGGTTTAGAACCGTCTGTTCTCTTTAAGTATCCAAGGAGTATAAACCTGAGCATACCAGATACGCTCAAACAAAAAGCGGCTATCTCAGACTATTCCTGTAATCACCCAGAGGACAATCTCTAAGCTCTTGAGACCCGCAATCATGCGCAATATGAGAAAGACGACCGTAAGGACTCTTGAGTAAAAGCTCATGATGCTGCTTTTCTAGTTCTCATAGATCCTTGCGTGCATCTGCTCAATCTGAAAATAAAAGCCTTCCCTCCTGATATTGCCGTGAGCTACTTAACGTTAAGAGGATGTTCCAAGGAAATCATATCCTTTCTGTGTATCCCTTTTTCATAAGAGAAGATGCTCACCTAAAGATAAAAAAAACATGAGGGTATATACACTTCAGCTGAGAGCCTCTGTATAGGTCAAATATGGAAGAAGTAAAAAAGAGAGGATTATAGGTGCTCTGACATAAGCAAACACAGTTGCGTCATATCAAGCTTTTAATAAAGCGTTTGACTCACATAGAGGCGAAGTCTTCCCGAAAGGAAAATCTTACAGCCTTGCGTAATCTACGCTGATACATGCCTCTAACTCCGAGAGCTCTTGCAGTGTCTCTTTAGAGACTTTGGAGTCAACGATAATAACGGCCAGGGCCTGACCGTTATTACGCCCGAGACGGAAATCAGCGATATTGACATTATTATTTGCCAATATTGTTCCAATATGCCCGATAACGCCCGGGACATCTGTATTTTTCAGAAGAATGAGATCACCCTTAGGCTCGATATCCAAGTCAAATTCGTTAATATCAACAATACGCTGAACATCCTCGTCAAAGATCGTTGAAGAGATCGAAATAACATCCTTTTCTGTCGTGACTTTGATCGTTATCTTGTTCTTATAGATACTTGTATTCGCCTCTTCTTCAAAATCCAATATGATTCCGCGGTCCTGAGCCACAAACTCGGCATTGACATAGTTGATCTTCTCGCCAAGGGCTTCCGTCAAAGCACCCACCGTCACAAAGGTCATAAGAGACTTTAGATAGGCAGCGATATCACCCTGCGCAGAGACTTTGATAGACTTGATCGGTGCCTTATTCGTCTGTGCAGCCAGGAAGGCTGTCTTTTGAGAAAGCTCCAAAAAGGGTTTGACAAAGGCAGGGATTTTGTTTTCATCAATAGGAAGGTTAAATGCATTTTTAAACTCAATACCCTTAGCCGCATTGAGTGCCTGTGATGCTGCTTGCGTACCGATATTGTACTGAGACTCAAAAGTATTCGCACCCAGGTGAGGCGAGACAATAATATTATCAAGCTCCAAGAGAGGATGGTCGGTTGCCGGTTCTTTGTTGAAGACATCTATGCCTGCGAAACGGATCTTTCCGGACTTGAGGTTGTTAAAAAGCGCTTCTTCATTATAAAGACCGCCGCGGGCACAGTTAATAAGAACAACACCGTCTTTCATCCTGGCAATCTCTTCCTCATCGATCATGTTGAGCGTTTCTTTATTCTTAGGCGTATGGATAGTGATGATATCACAGGCCAGGATATCTTCAAAGCTTTCTGTATACTCTACTCCCAGGTCTGTTGCCTTAGACGAAGAGATATAAGGGTCATAGGCTACCACGTCCATCTCAAAAGATTTGGCTCTGATGGCTACACGAGAGCCTATATTACCGAAACCGATGATACCAAGACGTTTGCCTTTCAGCTCGTACCCGTACCACTTCTCACGCTTCCAGATTCTTTGGTTTTTGAGGTGATCGTGTGAATATGGGAACATACGCATACAAGAGAGCATATGAGTCATAGTCAGCTCAACCGCAGCGATAGTGTTCGCAGTCGGTACATTCATAACGATGATACCCTCTTTGGAACATCCGTCAATATCAACGTTATCTACACCGACGCCGGCACGAATAATAGCCTTAAGTTTAGAAGCTGCATTAATAAATTTTTTATCAACATCAGTCGAAGAACGCGTTATAGCGATATCTGCTGTTGCAATAACATCTAAAAGTGCGGTTTTATCGATATCCGCTGCAAAGACATACTCTATTTGGTCGTCATTTTTGAGCATCTCAAGACCGGCTTCATGGATGTGGTCACAAACTACTACTTTAGGCTTTGACATATAAAAGTTCCTTGTATATTATATAAATGGTATATTAAACACTCATCTAAGTATTTAACATATGATTTATCTTACGATCTTAATTATGCTTGCATTTATAGCATAATTTTTCAATGTTTTTACTATATTTTTGAGTTGAGACAGATTTTCAGAATAGATTATAAGTTTCGTATCCTGTTTTTTCTGTTCAAACATATATTTTATCTTATATTGCTTCAAGACCTCTTTCAAACAAAATAGCTGATAAGGGTCTAAGTCACCTGCTTTTAGTTGATATACCCTTCTCTTTTTAGGAGGGTCTTTAAGATCCACTTCAACAAAAATTTCAGTAACAGGATAAAAATAACCCTGACTCTCATGCTTAGAAAAACGTTCTATCCATTTTTCTTTACTTGGAACAGTAGGCAGTTGTTGGGCTTGAGGGATATCTGCCTTGTCGGCATATATACTTGCATCGGTTTGATTCACTTGAACCAAAAAGAGAATCAAAAAGAAGGCCACTCCGACAAAGATTGCCGGAAAAAGCCATTTTGCAAGCATCGTGTGCATTTAGATTACTTCAGTTTATCTTTGATCAAGTCACCTAAAGAGTTGCCTTCGTCATTTTGCGCATTGACCTCGGCTAAAGCTTCTTGGTCTTTAAGACGCTCAAGCTTTTTTACAGAAAGACGGATGCGGTCACGTTTGACGTCGATGACAGCAATCACCGCTTCTATTTCATCACCGACATTAAGTTCTTCAGCGACCAGTGGCTCAAGGTCTTCGTTACGGATAAGTGCGTCCATATCACCTTCAAGTGAAACAAATACGCCGAAGTCTTTAACATCACGAACTTTACCCTTAACGATCTCATTGACCTTATGCTCTTTAGCGAACTTGTCAACAGGACTTTCAAGAAGTGCTTTACGGTTAAGAGAGATCTTCTCTTCGTCACGGTTAATCTTAACGATCTTGACTTCCACCTCGTCACCAACCTTATAAAGGTCCTTCGCTTTAGTGTTTTTATCCCATGAACAGTCTTGATTATGCAGAAGACCTTCAACCGTACCGATCTTGACAAAGGCGCCAAAGTCAGTCAATGTAGTCACCGTACCCGTCACAATATCACCCTCTTTAGAGGTCTTTACAAACTCGTCAAACGGTTTTGGAAGAAGACTCTTAAGAGAAACACGCAGTTTGTGTTTCTTAGGATCGATCTCAATAACTTCAACATCAATCTCCTGCCCTACTTCAAGGTAATCTTTTGGTGATTTGATGTTCTTGTCCCATGTGATCTCAGACACATGTAAGAAACCTTCAATATCATTTCCAAGATCAACGAATACACCATACGGTTCAACGTTAGAGACAGTAACCGTGATAGTATCGCCTTCGTCCAGTTCAGACTCAACTTCTTCCCAAGGATCAGACATAACCGCCTTGATAGAGAGTGAAAGATGGCGCTTCTCTTTATCATAAGAGATAGCCTTACACTCGACCTTATCGCCTTCTTTATAATATTTAGACGGGTTGACCGGGCCCTTGTATGAGATCTCGTTATAGTGCACAAGACCGTCTACTCCGCCAACATCTACGAACATACCGTAAGAAGTAATCTTCTTGATCGTACCTTCAACAACAACATCCTCTTCCATCAGTGCATCGATGATCTGTTTACGTTTTTTACGGTCTTCGTTAAGAAGTTTGCGACGGGAAAGAACGATAGAAGATTCCGCTTCATCAATTTTAATAACGGCTGCTTTCACTCTGCGGCCGATAACATCTTCGTCATCCCTAAGCGCAGCAAGTGAGCGAGGCATAAAAAAGGCAACCTCGTCCTCTTCAAGAATATACCCACCGCGGTTTTTCTTTGTGATAGTCGCTTCAACGATCAACTCTTCATAATCATCTTTATGTGCTTTGATGAATTCTAAAGTCTTAAGCTGCTCCAGAACTTTCTTGTGAGAGATACGAGGACGCTCATTGCGGTAACCTGTGATCATTACTTTAATGCTGTCATTAACATTGTATTTCAATGCACCTGTTTCATCTTGAATCTCATTTAGGTATAGAATACCTTCGAGTTTTTCACCCACATCTACGAGTGCTTTATCTTCTTGGATCTCTACGATTACGCCTTCAGCAATGCGGTTTGATTCTTCAGAACGTTTTTCTGATGCTTCAAACATCGCTGCAAAGTTTTCTTCTTCCATTGGTTCGAGCTCTTGAGCCATACAAATATCCCTTGTAACGGGTACCTTAAGGAGGCACCCAATAATAAAAATTTGCAAATTATATCTAATTTTTTCTTGTTGTATCTTTACGATTGGAAGAAATTATGAAAATTATCGCTACGCTGCTTGTTAAAGTATCATATCTTTTCTTGAGGTTGGAATTATAATTGAAATTGCTAAGCCATCTTTAGATATTATACTTATATATTATCTATCAACACTTTTTTTAAATTAGTGCGGGAAGGGATTTTAATGCGTACTATAAAGGAATTGCATGAGTATGCTCATCATCTCAGAGTCTTGTATGTAGAAGATAATGCGGAACTCAGAGAAGAGACAAAAACTCTTTTAAAGATGTTGTTCAAAGATGTTGATACTGCCGGAGACGGAGCTGATGGTCTAAAGAAATATAACGACAACCTTTACGACTTAGTCATTACGGATATAAATATGCCGAATATGGATGGTATAGAAATGAGCAGGAATATAAAAGAGATAAATCCTGAGCAGAAGATCTCGATCGTTTCCGCCCATGATGATTCGCATATTCTGATGAACCTGCTTAAAACAGGAGCCAACGGTTTTATCTTAAAACCGATGAATATGAATGATCTCATTAGCGCACTCTACCCTATTTGTCGTGATGCCTATACACAGATTATGAACATTCAGCTTGTATACGAACTGAATGAAAAAAATTCTTTATTAGAGAAACAAAACAGAGAGCTAAAGTTAAAAAGCAATGCTATTGATGCGAAGAACCAGCAGTTAGAGACACTTATTCAAGAAAGCAAAAAGACCCAAAAGAGTGAAACGACGGCCGATGAGGATGAAACACAAGAGCAGACCCCTCCCCTTCTTGACTCGGAACTGGTCGACGAGTATTTTAAAGAAGATGAAGATGAAGGAGCGGAAAATGTTCTCTTGCTCAGCGACCATTGTGCCGACCTGAGTGAGATTTTCACCGAGATCCCTGAAGTGATCTCACATTATGCCAGCGCACCTGAAGTCGAAGATATCCATAAAATTTCGCAAAACCTTTCCAAGGCATCTTCCATTCTGATGTATTATTCTCCCTATCTGGATCTTTTAGCCGCAAGCTTATCCGAACTCGCGGCCACTATAGAAAACAGCCAAGATAGTTTTGTTGAGATTATGAGGACGAACCCACAAAGTGTATTAATGTTGTTTGATGCGGTCAGTGCCGATATGGAACGTTATATTGAACGCTTTGCGGTGGAGAGCCTGGCCATGAAAAATGCCCATCATATACATG
>CAXGZT010000059.1:0-13069 GCA_964014335.1 uncultured Campylobacterales bacterium
GGATATCACCGAATCACGCATCTCGCAGATACACAAGGCCCTGCTTAAAAAAATTAGAGATTCCATAGGAGCCGATCATGGCTGATATACTCTCCCAAGAAGAGATCGATGCCCTTTTAGACGTGGTCGAAGACGAGGGTGATGACGCCCTTGCGGTCGAAGAAGAAGAGGTCTTTCAACAAAAACAGATCACCCTTTATGACTTTAAACGACCTAACCGTGTCTCTAAGGAGCAGTTGCGTGCTTTCAGGGGCATTCACGACAAGATGGCGCGTTCTCTCTCTTCACAGATCTCGGCCATAATGCGTTCCATCGTTGAGATTCAACTGCATTCCGTTGATCAGATGACTTACGGCGAGTTTTTGATGTCCTTGCCAAACCCGACCTCGTTCAACGTCTTTTCGATGAAGCCGCTTGAGGGTTCGGGCGTCTTGGAGATCAACCCTTCTATCGCCTTTCCGATGCTGGACAGGCTTTTAGGCGGTAAAGGCGAACCTTTCGAATCTAACCGTGAGTTCTCTGACATTGAGCTCAGTCTTTTTGAAACGGTCCTGCGTGTTATGATGAGTACGCTGAAAGAGGCCTGGGGGCCGGTTGCAGAGGTCTATCCCGCTATCGAGTCGAAAGAGTCAAGTCCAAATGTCGTGCAGATCGTCGCGCAAAACGAGATCGTTGTAATGGTGGTTATGGAGATCATTATCGGACACAGTTCGGGTATGATGAACATCTGTTATCCTGTTATTGCCTTGGAACCGGTACTTCCCAAACTTGCAAGTCGTGATCTGATGTTGAATGAAACAAGTTCGAAAAAGAGCCGTAATCAAGAGCTTCAGGTCCTTATCGGCGGGGCGGGTGTGACCGTTGAGGCCAATCTGGGTATGGCGGAACTCACTCTTAGAGAAGTCCTTGATCTGAGTGCCGGCGATATTATCAGACTCAACTCCAGTGCAGATGACATTGTAAGTCTTAGTGTAGATGGAAAAGAACGTTTCAAGGGTGAGATCGGTCTTCGCCGTTTTAGAAAATCGATCAAGATCAGCGAGATCATATATACAGAGAGAGATGATGTAAAACGCGTACTCAAACATTATGAAGAGGTCCGACGGGAAAAGATCTCCGGCGTAAAAGATATTATCTATGATGAAGAAGACGAGGGAGAGTATGAAGATGAATGAGTTTATTAAGCTTTTTGAACAAGAAACAATCGCTACGATAGAAGGCTTGACGGGCCAAGCTCCCGTCCTGGAGCTAAAAGAAGAAGAGACGCTCTCCATTGTCTCGAATATTATTCCTCCAACGGCAGTTATCACGGCAGAAGTGAGCGGTGATATTGAGGCAAAGGCCGTAGTCGCTATCCCGCCGACCTTGGCCACAGCCTTGGGTGACCTTATGCTCGGGGGTGAGGGTGAAGGTAAGGAGAGTATGGATGATGAGGACCTTGATGCGACGAAGGAGATAGTCTCAAACATCCTTTCGGCACTTTCGACTGCGCTGACCTCTCAAGCGGACCTTCCGACTCTGAGCTTCAAGGTCAGCGATATCGAGTTTGTAGATGAAAATGGCGAGATCAATCTTGAAGCCTACTCGAAGATGTTTGTTTATAACTTCTCCTTAGGCGACATCAACTCCTTGATGATGTTTGTCATTGATGACAAGATCGAAGCTGCGCTAAGTGCCAAAACAGACTCCCCTTCGGCAGAGCCGGAGGCAAATGTTTCAGACCAGGATCAGAGTTCCGCATCTTCATCGCCTTCTTCGTCCGCACCGAATGTTTTCGAAGGAGATGAGGGCAGTAACATCAATCTTATCATGGATGTAAAGCTCCCCGTACGCGTTCGTATAGGACAAAAAAAGATGCTTTTGCGTGATGTGCTGAGTATGGATATCGGTTCGGTGATCGAGCTAAACCAGCTTGCTAACGACCCCTTGGATATTCTGGTCGATAATCATGTTATCGCCCAGGGGGAGGTCGTCATAGTTGACGGAAACTTTGGGGTACAGATCACGACAATAGGCAGCAAAATCGACCGTTTGCATCAGTTAAAAAGCTAATAAGCTCTCGATTATTTGAACTACAGGAAAAAAAGCAATGGAACGTCGAAGAAAAGCGCAGAGAGCCCTTCAGGAGAGATATGCAAAGGACATAAAATCAGCAAATACATGGTCGGTTTTTAAGATCATTGCTGACTTTGTGCACGGGTTTGATGAACTGGGTGACCTTGGTCCGTCTGTCACCGTCTTCGGATCTGCACGTACAGATAAGGAACACCCTTACTACAAAAAGGCGGTGATACTCGGGGACAAGCTCGGAGCAGCAGGCTTTAATGTTATTACAGGGGGCGGCCCCGGTATTATGGAAGCAGCCAACAAAGGGGCTTACAACAACTCCCATATCGAATCCATAGGACTCAACATCGATCTTCCGATGGAACAGGCAAGAAACCCTTTTACCACTAAAGAGCGCACCTTTGACTATTTCTTTTCACGTAAGGTTATGCTGGTCAAATACTCCATCGCCTATGTGATCTTTCCGGGCGGTTTCGGGACTCTTGATGAACTTTTTGAGGCATTGACACTCGTACAGACGAAGAAGGTTGAAGGTGTAAGAATCTTTGTCGTCGGCGTCAAGTTTTTCCAACCTTTGATGGATTTTATGAAGAATACCTTGTTTGTAGAAGGCATGATTGATGCAGAAGATTTAGATATTATTACACTTACAGACGATCTGGACCACATCGCTGAGCAGGTCAAGACCTCCTTAGGCGTTCAGATCAAGGCGCTCAAAGAAGTGGGTATGGAGGATACACAATATTACCACTCCCTCTCAGACTTCTTTGATAACCGTGATATCCATAAGGGTAGAGATTCATACGATATATAGGTATTTAAATGACAAAACAGGAAAAAGCGGTCTGCAATGCAGACCTTTCTTCAGTAAAGAAAAAGGTTTTAATCGGAATGAGCGGAGGCGTTGACTCGACGGTATCGACGCTATTGCTCAAAGAAGATGGATATGAGGTTGAAGGCGTGTACATGAAGCTGCACTCCAAGCCGGGATATCATGAGATTCACCAGGCGCGTGCACAAAAAGCAGCAGACTTTGCCGGCGTGAAACTGCATATTTTAGATCTGCAGGAGACCTTTAAAGAAAAGGTCGTAAACCCGTTTATCCAGACTTATAAAGAGGGTGAGACTCCGAATCCCTGCGCCCTATGTAACCGTAACCTTAAATTTGGCGAGATGTTGAAATTTGCGGACAAGATAGGCGCAGACTATCTTGCAACAGGGCATTATATTCAAACAGACGGCAAGTATCTTCTTCAGGCCGAAGACGATACAAAAGATCAGAGCTATTTTCTATTCTATATAGAGAAAGAGATACTGCCTCGGCTTATCTTTCCTTTGGGAACGCGTAAAAAGAGTGATATCAAGGCCTATGCCGCTTCTATTAAGGGACTGGAGTCCTTTGCCTCACAGGCGGAATCATCTGAGATCTGTTTTGTAGAGACGACCTATACAGATGTCTTAAAGGATTATGTTCAAGTGGATCAGCCGGGCGAGGTGATAGATGCGGCAGGAAACGTCGTTGGCGAGCATAAGGGTTACATGCACTACACGATAGGAAAACGTAAAGGGTTTACGGTTCACGGGGCACATGACCCGCATTACGTGACGAAGATCCTCCCTGAGACCAATCAAATCATGGTCGGTCTAAAAGAGGAGCTGGAGTGTTTTGACGTACAGATCCGGGATATTAACATGTTTGACGACAGAGTGAGTTTTGATACTACGGTAAAGCTGCGTTACCGTACAACAGCGGTTAAATGTCATGTAGAGCTTAGCGGCAACGAGGGCAGGATAAAACTGGAAGAACCTGTTCTGGGTGTTGCCAAGGGTCAGGCGGCTGTCTTTTATGACGGTAACAGACTTATCGGCGGCGGCTGGATAGTCTAGAGCTTCTTATCTAATCATGCAGATATATACGTTTACCTTCAGGTGGCTGGCAAATTCCTACAAAGGTCTCTGCGGCTCTATTCCTTCTTACTCAATATAAAAGGTAGCGAAAATAGGAAGATGGTCCGAATACCCCTTTCCCGTATGATGGACAGGTCTGCTACGGCTCCTTTGCCACCTGAACAGCCTCTTTTTCTTAAACAGGTACTCGGGAGTAAAGCTCTTAAAACTGCCTTCGAGGTAATGGCTCCCTTGCTTGTCGATTAGAGAAGGGGAGAGGATGATATGGTCCAAGGTCTCCTTTTTGCCCTTAAAGATATGGCTCCACCGCTGATTTTCGGGAAGTTCCATCCATAAGTTGTAGTTCCCGTCTTGGGTTAAACTCTGTTTTGTATAGAGCTTCCCCTCTTTATCGATAGTAGCCAGTATATGGTTGATTCCGGTAATGCCTTTCGTGTCATTATGTCTACGTTTTTTTACGAAGCTCTTATGCTCTTCGTAATGGGCGTTAAAGTCTCCCGTCAGAATGTAGTCGCTCTTGGGTGGAAGCTGCGCCAATCGCCTTTTAAGGGCTTTGGCATAGGGCAGACGTTTGCTCTCCGGCCCTGACTTTGCTTTCCAGTGGTTGACATAGATATAAAGAGGCTTGCGGCCAACGATCGCCTTGGCTTCGAGGATATTTCGCGTACTTAGGTTTTGAGAGACGACAATCTCTCTTTTTTGTATAGGGTATTTGCTCAAAATAGCCGTTTTGACCGAGGTCTGTTTTTTATCGGCTATGGCACGGTACCTTAGATAAAGCCCCTTGCGGGAGAGCTCTTTTTGCAGGTCTCTTAGGGCTCTGTCGGACTCTATCTCCGTAAGAGAGATGATGTCGGGATCAATATCGACAATGACCTTGGAAATATTTCGGATTTTGTTTTTGTAGGTCTCTGCGTTCCATTCCCATATCGTATTGGGTATGTATTCGCTGTATTCGGTACCGTCATAATGGAGATCAAAGAGGTTTTCGACATTATAGGTAGCGACTTTCACCGTGGTTCCTCCAAAAAGCGAGAGTGTTAAAAAGAAGAGAAACCAGAGGTTTCTCATGCAGCAATGCCGTTGAGTCTAAGCAGGCCTGTCGTATCAAGCTCTCTTCCCATGAACTTTTCAAAAAGAACGGACATGCTTTCACTCCCTCCGAGTCCAAGGATGATATCACGGTAGGATGCCGCAATCTCCTCTTCAAAGATGCCGTTATCGACGAAATGAAAAAAGGCATCGGCTGAAAGTACCTCCGCCCATTTATAGGAGTAGTACCCTGCCGCATATCCGCCTGCAAAGATATGAGCAAAACCGTTTTGAAACTTGTTGTAGCTCGGCGGTTTAAGAAGACTTGTCTCGTCGCGAATGCCGTCTAAGAGAGCTTGGACTTCGTCCCCTGTATGGAGTTTCATATGGAGCTTGAAGTCAAAGATCGAGAACTCCAATTGTCGAAGCATTCCCAGGGCAGACTGGAAGTTTCTTGCCCGATCGAGCTTTTCTATCATCTCATTGGAGAGGACCTCTCCCGTCTGATGATGCTTTGCAAAGAGGCGGAGCACCTGGGGTTCATAAGCAAAGTTCTCCAAAAACTGGGAAGGAAATTCGACTGCGTCCCATTCGACTCCGTTTACACCGCTTACCGAGCTCTCATTGACTTCACTGAGCATATGATGAAGGGCATGTCCCATCTCGTGAAAAAGCGTCACCACATCATCATGGCGAAGAAGGGAGGGGTTGCTTTTGCCCGAGGCAGGAAAGTTGCAAACGATATAAGCCGAGGAGAGGATGGTCTCGCCCTTATCATCCTTGCAATGCGTCTGCCAGTTGTTCATCCATGCACCACCGCGCTTGGAGGTACGTGCCTCAAGGTCGATATAGAGGCGCGAACGCAGAGCATTGTCTATATAAAGATCATAAGCGGAAGCTTTCTCATCCCATAGTTTTACATCAACAGCTCTGAACTCGATACCAAAAAGACGGTTCAAAAAGTCAAAGAGACCCTGGACAACGGACTTTTGCTCGAAATAAGGCCTGTATGCTTCTTCATCAATCTCATATTTTTCTTTTTTGAGCATCTCGCTGTAGTAGGCCGTGTCAAAGCTTTGGATCTTCTCCTGTCCCTCTTTTTTGGCCAAGGCCTCAAGTTCAGCCAACTCTTTTTTAGCCTGGGCCTTAGAAGAGAGTGCAAGCTCTTCTAGGAAGGTGATAACCTTATCCGTTGAAGTCGCCATCTTCGGCGCGATAGAGAGTTCGGCAAAGTTTTTAAAGCCAAGAAGTTTTGCCATCTCTTGACGAAGTTGCATCAACTCATCGATTATGGCAGCGTTTTCCGGCGCCCTGGTGGTATAGGCCTTATAGAGCTCTTCTCTAAGCGAAGGGTTCTTGCCATAAGTCATATACGCAATATAGGAAGGCATCTGAAGCGTGAACTTATAGCTTCCGTCTTCCTGTCTGGCGTTTTCAAGATCCGACACAGGGATCCCTTCAACATCTTTCTTATCGGTGATGATAAGCTCATAGGCATTGGTGGCGTCTAAAAGGTTCTGCGAAAAATCATTGCTGAGGGCGCTTTTTCTCAGGTTTATCTCTTTTAAACGCTCTTTTTTGCTCTGCTGCAGATGTGCACCGCTCAACTCAAAGTCGCGAATGTTATGATCCAAAACTTGGTTTTGCTCCTGGTTCAAGGAGGCGCCCTCTGCCTCTTTGATATCCTTGAAGGCTCTGTATATATCTTCATTTTGTGAGATTTCCGTACCGTACTCGGTCAGGATCGGAAGGGCATCGGCGTAAACGGCCTGGGTCTCTTCGGAGTTATTGACTGAGTTCAGGTGCGATATGGGGGTGAAAAACCATTCCAGACGTTCATCTATCATCTCAAAAGGTTTGACAAAGTTTTCATAACTCTTCTTCTGCAGTGAGAGTAGAGTCTTTATCTCGGCTCTATTTTTTTCCAATAGTCCGGTCAGCTCATCAATGGCACTCTCAAGATTGACGTCAAAGTCTAAAAACATATAAGATCCTATTTTATTAAAGTGTATTGGCAACATTGTAAACTGTTTATTCTAAATTTTTTGTTTAGCGGGCACCTTGATATAAATATAAAGTAAAAAACAAGTAGGAAGAGGGCCTTAAGAGCTCTTAAAATCAATTGATGAAGAGCTCGGAGCTCTCATCTGATGGCACTCAAGCGAATGGAGTCACTTTACCTTTTGCTTCAGCCAGTCAGTTAGTTGGCCGACGTCAAGTGCTCCCGAAACCCTATCTATCTCTTTTCCTTTTTTAAACAGGACCAGTGTCGGAATGGAACGGATATTAAAATGGGCACCCAGGCTCTCATGTTCCTGCGTATTAATTTTCGCAAAACGTACCTTTCCTCTAAAACTATGTGAAGCCTGTTCAAAATTGGGCCCCATAATCTTACACGGACCGCACCAGGGGGCCCAAAAGTCTATGATGACGGGGATGTCGTTTTTTTCAAGGTGTTGCTGGATATTCTCGGAGGAAAGTTCGATGGGCTTTGTGTCCAAGATAGACTTCTTACAGCGTCCGCAATTGGCCTGGTCAGGAACTCTTCCGGCCGGAATACGATTTGTTCCGTTACAATATGGACAGACTATATGTATAAAATCACTCATTATTAACCCCTTATTAAATAAAATTAATTATAATCATTATAACACAAGGGAATGGAAAATATGAAAAAAATGATGCGATACCTTTTTGTAGGGGCTCTCTCGCTTATGCCTCTGACCTTGGTGATTGTTCTTGTCAATATGATGAAAGAGCTTGGTGTAGTGGCTTTTTTTAAAATCAGCAATATCACGAACTCGAATGAGATCACCGGGATTCTGATTTTTATGGGACTGAGCCTATTTATCGTCCTTGGCTACTCTATCGAAAAGTATGGAAAATCATGGATCGTCTCTGTCATAGACAGAGTCTTTGAAAAGATACCGGCAGTCCGTTCTATTTATGGAGTGATGAAAAAACTTACGGAGATGTTCTCGGGGAATAATCAAAGCGGTGGCAAAGAGGTCGTTTTGGTGGAGTACCCTAAAGATGATATCTGGGTGCCTGCTTATGTGCTGAACAGGCATAAGGGGGTAAGCGTACTTTTTATTCCTACCTCTCCCAACCCGACGAGCGGCTATACCGTCATCATCAAAAATGAGAAGCTGGTCAAAACAAGCCTGACACTGGAAGAGGCTTCCACTTTTATTATCTCCATGGGTGCGGATTTCGTCAAAAAAGAGGAGCTGAGCACTCTCATAAACAGGGAACCGGACATCTCTTTGAGCTAGAAGGCTTCCTGCTGCTTTGCTCTTGAACGAGTGTTAATCATCCCTTTTTATGATAATCGCACCATAGTTCTTAATCAAAATATCGTCATAGATATCTGCTTTAGAGAAGAGCCTCCCGAGGGCAATGGCCCCGTTTTTCTCTTCAAGGGAGCTGTCGACAATGATATACGAAAGCATGATGGAGTTGTCATCAATGGCAAACTTAAGATAATCCATCTTGCTGTTTTCTTCCAGTAAAAAGCGATAGAGTTCTTCTATGTTTTCCTGGGGCAGTCTGCACAGCGAAGCATCGGCGACGATCACTCCGTTGTCATAATAAGAGATCTCTATGCGCGCCGTTCCGATATCGATCTGCCACATCCTTTGGCCTCTGCGTGCCAAGGCGACATCTTTTCCCATCTCCTGAAGTATGCCTTCCAAGGTCTTGATAGTCCCGACGGGAATATACCCTTCGCGTCGTTTTTTTGCCACATCGATTTTAACACCGCACTCCGGACAGTAATCATCCTTGATATCACTCTCGTGAACAAGGTTCAGACATGATAAACAGCGGATAATATCATCTTGTGCCAGCTTTTCGAAGGCATCAAGGGCTTCTTGCACATAGGAGAAGGGGAGGGCAAAACCCAAGTTGTTGGAATTTTGAATGATAAAGGTGTTGACCCCGATGACTTGACCTGCTTCATTGAGCACGGGGCCTCCGCTGTTTCCGGGATTGATGGCCGCATCGATCTGGATATATTCAAGCTCGCCCTGCAGCCGGGCCGCCTTTGAGACAATTCCCTCTGTGGCGGTATAGTTTAGTCCGTAAGGATGACCGATAGCCACCACCTTGTCCCCGTCGTGAACGCGGTTCGTAGAGAGGCGAAGCGTCGTCTCAAGCTCTAGTCTCTCGGTTCGGATAAAGGCGAGGTCATATTTTGGGTCATCATACACGACAGTCGCTTCTTTGCGTTTCAAATCTTTTGAACTGATGACGACCTTTTTTAGACCCGTGACAACATGGGAGTTGGTGATGATAAGTTGGTACTTGTCAAGATAGAAACCGGATCCGGAGGCCAAGGGTGTCTCTATCTGGATGATGCTGTGCTGATAGGTGTCTAAGATCTCTTGTGTATTCATTTATAACTCACTAAAATTCAGGTTCTTTAAGGCACCGAAGTAAGAGTGGTGGAACTTTTCAGGCGACTCATAATTCAGTATATTGCTAAAGTCCTGCAGATGGGGGTATGTTTTTGCATGGCTGCGAATGATCTCAGCTATACTTTTGGAAATCTTACTGCTTTCGAGCTTCTCGTTCTTATAGAGGCTCTCCATGCCTAGGGCAGAATGAAAGTCCGTATTATGCAGTCTGACATTGAGTTGGACGAGTTCGCGAAGGCAATCGTTCATGCCAAAACTATAAAGCATATACAAGCCTAAATATTCGTAGATGCTCATGATGACCTCTTCATACCTATGCTCTTTATACCAGACTACCTTCGAAAGGGTCTCTTCGATAAAAGCACGTATCTCATCCAGGTTGTTGGCGGTGAAAATATCAAAGGTCTGCTGAACGCAGTAAAGGCTCTTTGAGAGTTTTTGGGTATCAAGCTCTTTGAGTTTGTCTACTGCCTGTCGGAGGGCATCATTTTTCTCTTCAATAAGCTTGTTGTCCTCAAGGTAGTACTCCTGAATGGCCTCATATATATCGTATCCAAGTTTTCCGCGGGGCGTGACAAAATAGTCGAGTTTCAGTAAAAGGCCCAGCCAGACAAAGGCGATAGCCCCGGACTGCTCCTGGGTGGGAAGCAGAGTGACCTTTTGTTCTGTTTTGTCTATCCATTCGCGAAAGAAACGCAGTTTCGTGTCTTTGAGATGCGGGTCCATCGCCTCAATATGGTCGAGTTCAACAGGTCCAAGGTCATTAAACTCATCCAGGAGAAGCTCCTTCTCCTTATCGGCATTTATAGAGATCTCACGAAGGGGGAAAAATACCTTTTGCGGAGAGAGCGAAACATTATCGAAGTAGATCTTGGCTTTCAGGGTCTCGTTTTCCAGATAGAAACCGGTATAGGTATACATATAGTTTTTTTCTAGCAGACGGCGCATTACCGCGATATTGTCCTTGACGGTATGGGCGATATTGACCGTAGCGCTAAGGCGTCTTTGAGTGACATTCCCTCTGACGACGGCAGAGCCTTGTATGATCTTGAACCGTAATGAATTCTCATCTTTATCAAAGACAAGGTTTGCACAATCCTTGTCGCCCTCAAAAAAGTTCAGATACTTGAAGTAGTATTCATATCCATCAAGATAACGCTGTTGGGAGAAAGCTTTTTTAGACTCCTGATACTGCTCTTGTTGTTCAGCTGTTTTTTTACAAGAGATAAAACGTCCGAAACTGTAAGGTTCCGGAGGATTCGCCTGAGAAAGAAAAGAGAAAAACCGGGAAAACATAGAGTGCCTTAGGGAGAGAAGTAAAGCTATTGTAGCATATTAGGAGTTGTAATAAACAAAAGTGATGACATTGGTGATCAAGAAAATAAAAAATCCTATTTTATAAAAGAGAAGGGGCTCGCGTTCTATGAAGGTAAGGTCTGAAGCATAATAGGGCTTGACCTTTTCAGGAGACTTAAGCTCGTAAAAGAACTCGCTGTAATGGGTATACCGCTCTTCATGGTCGATAGCGATAGAACGCATTACGATAGACTCCAGCCAGTGGGGGATGTTCTTATTGTAGGTACTGGGCAGTTTCGCCTGTTTGAAGGAGGGGGTCTGAAAGGGTTCGATCTCTCCGTAGGGAAATTTGCCCGTAAGTGCCCAGTAGAGAGTGACACCAATGGAAAATATCTCTGTTGATTCATTAATGGCATTTCCGCTAAAACGCTCAGGAGCAAGATAAGAAGGGGTCCCTGCACGGGAGTTTACAGCAAAGATTTCAACGACCGAACCGAAGTCAACCATTTTGAAGTCAACACCGACCTCTTCCTCTTTTTTATAGACAATGATGTTTTCAGGTTTGATATCACCATGTACAAGTCCCAGATGAAGAAGATGTGCTTCGGCCTTGTGCAGAAACTTAGCCAGAGAAATTGCGGAGTCAACAGTTATGGGACGGTTCTTGACGTACTCTGCCAGATTGATACCGTCGACCAGTTCCATAAGGTAGTATCTAGCCGAGCGTTGCTCGGGAACCCATGCATCGCCAAAGGCTTTGTGCGTGACCTGTTTGGCATACCAGGCCTCTTTGGCAAACTCTTCAAGGGCAAGGGGGTCATCGATGGCCTGAGGCATAGGAAATTTCATGACAAAGACTCTCTCCTCTTTTTTAACCTTCCATATACGCCCATGTTCCATCATCGGCGAGAGGAGCTCATATCCATCGATAATATCACCTTTTTTTAGGGTTTGGGGAATGATAAGATCTTCATTTTTAAGGGCATGGATCTCATCGAGTTCTTCAATGCGGAATACCTGCATAGAGATGTCATCACGTTCATAGTCCTTATACCCCTTTGCCGCATTTTGTACAATGAATTTTGCTCCCAGACCTTTTAAGAGTTCTTCTTTGATCTTGTTATCATCCATTAAAGAGGTCAGACCGTCACTGCATAAGATGAGAGTGTCGCCCTTTTCAATCCTGGTCGAAGAGATAAGCGGTTCAACCTGATCGGTAAGTCCGCAGGCTTGAGTAAGGACATGCGAAAGGTTCTCTTCATCCATGCTATGGTCCTCGCTGAGTTGCCGGAAGTTTTTTTCCTTATCAAGCAGATAGATGCGGGAGTCGCCCAGATTCGTCGTATAAAGAGTATCGCCTTCTATAACCGCTACGCACAGCGTCGTTAGCAGTTCAATCTGCTCATATTGTGTCATAGACTCTTTAAAAAGGAGACGGTTGATGTGTTGGGTAAACAGGGTGAGGCTTTGGGAGATACTCCAGCTTTTCGGACGGGTTTTGAAATGGTCTATGAAGAACTTGACACTCTGTCTGGCTGCGGCTCCGCCTTTACGGGCAGAACCGACGCCGTCACAGAGTACAGAGACTAAAATAGAGTTCTCCAGAATGACAAAGTCGCAGTCATCATCCCCTGTGATATCTTTCGCCTTGGGCAGAATGAATTGGGATGATTGGACTTTTAACATCTGTTTCCTTTGTTGACTCTGTATCAGCTTAGATTCTGCCGCCTGCAGTAGCACCCCATGTCGTTCTCCAGCGTGTTTTGACCAAGGAGATACCCGAGATCGCCACGAGTACAACGGCTGCGAAGATCAGGAATCCGGCGGTATAGCCATCAAATGCACCCTTGGACCAACCCAGTGTTTTGATAAGAGCCGTACCGCCCAGACCACCGGCTGCACCGATAATACCTGTCATGATACCGATATCTTTGCCAAAACGCTGAGGTACGAGTTGGAAAACTGCACCGTTTGCCATACCGAGATTGGCCATGATAAGGAATAGTACCACAATTGCAAATGCAAACGGAAGTTCAACCAGTGCATTGATAACGGCCAGTACGGCAACTACACCGTAGAAGATATAGAGTGATTTGATACCACCCATCTTATCCGCGATCGCTCCGCCGATCGGACGAAGCACTGCTCCGGCGAAGATACATAGGGCACCAAAATAACCGGCCATGACTTTGACATTCTCTTCTGCCAACCAATCCATGCCCAGAGCAGACATATCAGCTTGGTAGGAGTTCATCAGATAAACCTTCATATAGCCTGCAAACCCGACGAAACCGCCGAAGCTGATCGCATAAAAGAGGTTAAACCACCATGTGTCTTTGTCTTTTAAA
>CAXGZT010000060.1:0-12882 GCA_964014335.1 uncultured Campylobacterales bacterium
GCTTTAAGATAGTGTGAAAGCGCGATAAGGTTTTGTTCAGGAGAAAACTTATATGTCTTATTTCCCCAGTAAGCGTTGGCAAAGGGGCCCAACTGTCCCTTATCTACAAAGCTTTTGACCCGTTTCTGTACCGCCAAGAGTTCATCTGTTCCTGTTGCTATAGGCAGGTCTGTATAGGTAAATGCCAGTTCGGAAGCTTTTTTCGGATCGGCACTCAGAGCAGAGACGACATCCACCCAATCCAATCCGTGCAGGTGATAAAAATGGACAACATGATCATGCATATAGAGTGATTCATTCAGCAATGAACGGACCAGCTTCGCGTTATAGGGCGGTTCCACTCCCAGAGCATTCTCGACGGCTTCTACTCCGGCCTTGTAATGGGAATAGGTACACACGCCGCAAATACGCTGCGCCATAAGACCTGCATCACGAGGATCACGCCCTTTGAGAATCAACTCGATACCGCGCCACAGTGTCGAAGAGGAATAGGCTTTTTTCACGACATTGTTTTCGTCAACTTCTACCTCTATGCGCAGATGTCCCTCTATCCGTGTTATGGGATCTATTACTACTCTTTTAGTCGACATACCCTACTCCTCCCCCTCATCTTTTTTATTCATGAATATACTCGCAACCGCATGTGCTCCAATACCCACGACAGTCGCCGTCAAGAGTGTTGTTCCAACCTTATCCACCGTAGTATTAAGTCCCATGACAAGATGCGACTGCAAGGGTTTCTCAAGCGGTCCCATCGTGTCCCAAAAGTTCGGTTCGCTGCATCCCATACAGCCGTGTCCCGCACCGATAGGCCAATTTACATGCTGGTTAAAGCGTTCTGTCGAACAGTTATTGAAGGTGTAAGGACCCTTACATCCTTGTTTGTAAAGACACCATCCGTCTTTAGCTCCACCATCCCCAAAGTTCTCGACGAACTCTCCCGCATCAAAATGCCCTCTGCGTTCACAAAGGTCATGAATCCTGTTACCGTAAGCCCATTTTGGACGGCTGTAAAGATCAAGTGCCGGCAAGGTACCAAAAAGAAGAAAGTGCATCAGGGTCCCGACGATGTTCTTTGCACTCGGCGGACAGCCGGGAACGTTGATAACAGCTTGATTGACCACCTTGTCTACTCCTTTTGCTCCGGTCGGATTCGGCGCAGCAGCCTGAATACCGCCAAAACTGGCACAGGTACCGATAGAAAAGATAGCTGCTGCATCTTTCGCAGCCGCTTGAATAAGGTCAAGACCCGTTCGTCCCTGTGCCCCCAAGGTAAGATGCATCCCGTTCATCGCTGTAGGAATACCGCCTTCTACCAAAAGAATATACTTTCCCTTGTACTTTTCCATAGCATGTTCAAGATTCTCTTCAGCCTGCCATCCTGATGCGGCCATCAATGTCTCGTGATAATCCAAAGAGATATAATCGAAAATAAGAGAGTCAATCGTCGGTGCATCTGAACGGATAAACGATTCGCTGCATCCTGTACATGCCGCAAAATGAAGCCAAAGCAGAGGAAGCCTGTCGGCCAGTTTGGCCGCTTGCGCGAACAGAGGGGTGAACTGAGAAGGTAAGGCAAGCATCGTGGTGACACTTGCCGCCCATTTCATAAAATCACGTCGTTCAATGCCGCGTTTTTCCAGCATCTGTTCTATTGACTCTTCTTTAGTCGAGGGCAAAGAAGAGAGAAGATGGATACGTTCTTTAGCCTTTGAATAGAGTGCATCAAAACTGTTCATAACAACCCTCCTGTTAACATAACTGTAAACTACTAAAAATAACTGAAAACAACTCTAACACATTAATAGTTAAATGGAATTTAATATTTGTATCTAAAACAGCATTGATCGCCTAAAACACTCCAGGAAGCGTCCCATTGCTCCTGCTCAATCAGACAGTACATGCCGCATTAACTTTATACTCCGCCAGCGACTTGCCCTTGATATCGATAATATGCACTGCACATGCCAGACAGGGGTCAAACGAGTGGACCACACGCAACACTTCCAAGGGTGCAGAAGTATCCTCCAGTCTAATACCTATAAGCGACTCTTCATAAGGGCCGCGGACTCCCTCGGCATCTTTAGGTGAAGCATTCCACGTTGTCGGTACCACTGCCTGATAATTGGCAATCTTGGCATCTTCGATGCGAACGAAGTGCGAGAGTACCCCGCGCGGCACTTCGAAAATCCCTCTGCCTTTTGTATCTGGCGGAAGCTCTTCAAAAACATATTTCGTCCATGTCTCTTCATCATAATATTTGATGTTCTCTATCAGATCATTGCAAAAGTCAAAGATATAATCGCAGCAGACCTGTGCTTCTATCGCACGGGCCGCATTGCGTCCCAGTGTTGTTGAAAAATCTATCAATTCCATACCCGTACCGTCCATAAAACGCTGCATATAAGGCTTTACGACTTTTGATTCCTTGAGGTAACCTATAATCATGCGTGCGACCGGTCCTACTTCCATCGGCTTGCCCTTATAGCGAGGGGCCTTGACCCAGCTGTACTTGCCCTCCGTCTTGAGACTGCCGTCTTCATTCAGGTCTGTGTACAAAGGTTCCGTACTCCCATCATAAGGCGAAGCCGGTGCATCATCGGTATACCATGAACGTGAGGCTTCTTCGGTGATATAGGCATCATCAAAAAGTTCTAAATTTTCAAAATCATGAGAGGTGACGACACCCCCTTCAAAAAGCTGTTCGGCCTTTGCAAAACGGTAGCCGCCGACAGCTAAGAAGTTTCCGCTTCCCCGTCCGTCTCCTGCTTTAATCTCATCATCGTAAGCCTTTACCGCCATCTTCATATCCGGGATATAGGCACGCTCGATAAAATCGCGCGCGTCTTTAATGATAAACATAAAGTCATTTAGACGCTGTGGATTCAGCATGTCGGCTACACTCGTCACTCCTCCGACGACCAGATTTTGCGGATGGGGTGTCTTTCCCGTAAAGATCGCCACTGCCTTGCTCAGTTCACGCTGAATACTCAGAGCTTCCAGATAATGGTTCATATGAATCAGATTCTCTTCAGGAGAGAAGCTATAAGCACTGTGTCCCCAGTATCCATTGGCAAAGAGTCCCAGCCGCCCCGCTTTGACGAATGAGTTCAGTTTTGCTTTGACTGTAACAAGATGCTCCGCAGAATTATTATAGGGATGTTCATGATAGAGTTTCGCTATCTTCGCTGCCTCGGCCGGATCAGCTTCAAGGGCACTAAGTACATCAACATAATCAAGCGAATGAAGATGGTAATAATGAATAATATGATCCTGAACAAAAAGTGCCAAACTCACAAGGTCCCGGATGATCTCTGCATTTTTGGGCAGGAGAATACTGTAAGCATCTTCAACTGCACTGATAGAGGCACGATAATGTACATTCGTACAGACCCCGCAGATTCTCTGGGCGATCAACCCTGCATCACGCGGGTCCCGTCCTTTTAGAATCGTCTCTATGCCCCTGAAGAGCTGTCCCGAAGCCCAGGCCTCAGTGACGACACCCTCTTCATCAACTTCGACCTCTATACGCAGGTGCCCTTCTATCCGGGTGATTGGATCAATTACGATTTTCTTACTTGCCATGACTTTCCTTTGTCCCTTCTAATATTTCCTTGAGCTCATCATCCACTTCCCTGTGATTGGCTAACTTATCAAAAGCGATTTTTCCCAGTCCACAGGCAAAACATCCGTGCCCTGCCTGTACCGGCCAGCTGGTACCTTCATTGAACTTTACCATTGAGCAGTTCAGGTTGGCATAGGGACCCTTGCAGCCCATTTTAAACAGGCACCATCCTTTTTTGGCCCCTTCATCACCCCATTCCAGAACAAACTCTTCCAGTTCATAATGACCCCGGCGTTCACAATTATCATGGACACGATAGCTGTAGGCCCATTCAGGACGATTCTTCTCATCAAGTTTCGGGAGTTCGTGAAACATGATGTAATGCAAGAGAGTACCCACGATATTGATCGGATTTACCGGACAACCGGGCAGGTTGATGATATCGTCTCTTCCCAGTGCTTCGGCAACACCGACGGCACCTGTCGGGTTCGGTGCAGCCGCGACAACACCGCCGTCAAAGGCACAAGAACCGATAGAGAACACCGCTACAGCGTCTTTGGCAACACGTTTTAGCAACTCATGGCCCGTCTCGCCCTTGGGTCCAATGCGCAGGAACTTTCCGTCCAGACCCAAAGGAATAGCCCCTTCAACCATCAAAATATACTCTCCCGCATCATTCTTGATAATATCATCAAGCACTGATTCCGACTGCTCTCCCGAAGCCGCCATAAGCAGTTCGTGATAATCCAGGGAGATATACTGCAAGATCAGGTCATCTATCTTAGGATGTGCGGACTTGATAAACCCCTCGGAATTTCCCGTGCAGTCGGCGAGTTCCAGCCAAATTATCGGTATCTTGTTAAGCTGTTCTACACCCTGACTGACCAGAGGCTCATAATCGGGATGAAGCCGCATATTGGCTGTGATCATAGAGACCCAGCGATTATATTCCTGGTTCAAACCAAAGGCTTCGATCGCCTCTTCAAGGTTTTCCCCGTCTATCATATTTTTTGGGTGCAGAGCATTAAACTTGTCAATACGGCGCTGTACCGTTTCCATCTGCTGCGCTTTGGCTTTGGCTTCACGTTTGGCCCTGAGACATGCCGCTTCTTCGGGGTCAATCGGGGTATCTTCAATCAGCTGCACGACATCTTTCTTACAGCGGCCGCATACCCGGCCCGCCTCACTAAAAGGTTTTAACTCGGAAAAGTTCGCAACGCAGTTCTCTTTGACCATAGCAATAAGATCATTCGAATACCCGCTGACACAGCTGCAGATGAGTTTGCCCCGTTTACTGATGAGACGGTTCGAGTAAAAATAGGAAGGGTCGACCTTCTCCTCACTTTCTATCATATGTTTGATCGCCATGATATCAATATTGGTATTAATCCCGATAAACCGGACCAGGCGCTCATTATTGATGATATATTGATCTATCCGTTCATCACTTTTTGAAGATATCACAATATCTTCGTTCTGCGTATCTTTTAAATCATAATGCGTCGAGGTGACATCAGCAAGCAAGAAGGAGCCGACTTTCAGTCCGTCGAGTGTCACAAACTCCTTAAAACCTTTGCCTTTCTTACCGAGGATTGCAGCAATGGCAGCATCAGCCTGCAGGGTACACTCTTTTACCCTGCCTGCAATATAGCCGTCCGGCATCTGGGCGACTTCGCCAACAGCATAGATAAAGGGATCGGAGGTTAACATATCTTCATTGACAAGGATTCCCTTCTCGACCCTAAGAGCGTCTCTGGCAAAGTCTGCACTTGGCGAAATCCCTACTCCGAAAATAAGAAAAGGATTGTCAATAGTGCGAGATTTCAAAACAATCTGGGTGATCTCCTGACCTTCTATCTTCTTGTCAAGAATCTCTTCTTCAAGGAGGATCTCGACTCTGGAATCGGCTTTTTCATAAATCGCTTTCATCTCTAGAACCGAGGTGGGGTTAATGGCCTTATCATACAGGTGTACACCCCGTGAGACAAGGTAAATCTTTCGGGGTCCTTCCAACTCGCAAAGTGTATCCAGAAGCTCCAACCCTATGGGACCTACCCCCATCATCACAATGTTTTTGCCTTTGGTGCATTCGGCTATACATTCGCTGTCCGCAGCGCTCCTGAAGGTTCTCACATTTTTCAGACCTTCAATATCAAAAAGGGTACGCGGTTCAGAGCCCGTTGCAATAATGAGGATATCATAGGCAAAACTCGAACTCTTTGTATGGACACGCTTAGCATCTTTATCGATATGTATTACCTCAGAGTCAAGCTCGAGTCGTGTATCAGGAGGGAGATCCAGAGCGATATCTTTGATACTCGATGAGCCGTTGACCAGAGCACACAGATGAATACGGTCATAAGGTGGATTAGACTCTTTTGATACAATCATGATCTCATGCTCAGGCAATTGCTCATGAAGTGCATTGGCCATATAAGCGGCAGCAATACCCCCGCCAACGATAACAATACGCATACCAACCTCCCTCTTGCAGCTTTGAATCAGCTGCATAATATCTTCTCAGCTCCCCTCATTATACTCTTACTAAAATATTTTAGCAATACCGCAGGTATGCCACATATCATATCAATTATTCTTATATTAAAATAGATTTGGATACTGAATTTTACGCAAGCCGCTTTTCGTTTATATCTTATATAAGATTTTCTGGAGTATCATTGATTATCATGTATACCAAGGGAGTTGCGATGAAACTGGGATATATTCGTTTCTATGATGAAATCAGCAATGATGATATTACCCTTATCGGCGGTAAGAATGCCAGTCTCGGAGAGATGTACCAAAACCTCAGTGATAAAGAGGTGAATATCCCCTTTGGATTCACGACGACAAGTGAAGCCTATTTTTACTTTATGAAAGAGGCCGGACTCTCCACCTTTGTTGAGGAGATAACCGCTTCTCTTGACACTAAAGATCTGACTCAGCTTGCTGTAGCGGGAGAAGAGCTTCGCAAGAGTGTTTTACGAGCCGATATGCCCGAGCTGCTTGCCCGTGAGATCAAACAGGCCTACCGCAAGCTCTGTTCTTTTTACAGTACGGAGACTCTTGATGTAGCCGTACGCTCCTCCGCAACCGCAGAAGATCTCCCTGATGCAAGCTTTGCGGGGCAACAGGAGAGCTTTTTGAATGTCTGCGGTGATGACGAGGTTTTAAAACACATTCAGCGCTGTTACGCCTCTCTCTTTACCGACCGCGCCATCAGTTACCGTCACAGCCACGGTTTTGATCACTCAAAAGTTGCCCTCTGTGCAGGCGTGCAAAAGATGGTCCGCAGTGACAAGGCAAGCAGCGGTGTTATGTTTACGATTGACCCCGATAGCGGTTCGGACAGACTCATTGTCATTAATTCTATCTGGGGCCTCGGCGAAAACATCGTCGGAGGAAAGACCAATCCCGACGAGTTTGCCGTTTTCAAACCGACTCTTAAGAAGGGATTTTCCACAATCTTGAAGCGTGAACTAGGAAGCAAAGCACTTACCATGCTCTACGATCCGAGTGACCTTTCCAAAACTATAAATACCGATACAGAGATTGAAGACCAAAACCGGTACTCTATTAGTAATGAAGATGTCATAACACTGGCACGTTGCGGAATCACTATCGAGGAACACTATACCAAGCGCTCGGGTCAATACACGCCAATGGATATAGAGTGGGCCAAAGATGGTATAGACGGTAAACTCTATATCGTACAGGCACGACCCGAAACCGTACACAGTAAAAAAGCCAAAGAACACTCGCTTATCCTTGAGACCCACGTCTTTGCACCGGGTCAAAAGAAAGAGATTCTGCTTGAAGGAACGGCAGTCGGAGAAAAAATCGCTTCGGGTGAGGTCAAGTTCCTCCGCGACAAGTCTGAGTTCAAGCAGTTTCGCAGCGGCGATATCTTAGTCACGGAGAATACCGATCCCGACTGGGAACCTGTGATGAAGAAAGCAGCAGCCGTTATCACCAACCGGGGCGGGCGGACATGCCACGCAGCCATTGTCGCCCGCGAGATCGGTCTGCCGGCTATCGTAGGAAGTGTCGAAGCCACCGAACTCCTCACAGACGGTATGCCTGTTACCGTCAGCTGTGCAGAAGGCAGTACGGGTTATGTCTATGCGGGTGAGCTCGAACACAGCATTGAAGAGCTAGACCTTGGAGAACTCACCGAAACGCGGACTCATCTTTTGATGAACATCGGCGATCCGCAAAAAGCCTTTGCTCTGTCGCAACTTCCCAACCATGGCGTAGGACTGGCACGTATGGAGTTCATCATCAACAATGCGATCAAAGCCCATCCTAATGCGCTTATAGATCTGCATAAAGGCAGGGAGATCGATGAGAAAGAGGCGATAGAAGCCCTTATAAAAAACGACAAAGACCCTAAGAGCTTCTTCATCGGCAAACTCTCCGAAGGGATCGCTACAATTGCCGCCGCTTTTTATCCTAAACCCGTCATCGTACGCACATCTGATTTCAAATCAAATGAGTACCAACATATGCTCGGAGGTGCACGGTATGAACCCGACGAAGAGAATCCGATGATTGGTTACCGCGGAGCAAGCCGTTACTACTCCAAAGAGTACAAGGAAGCATTTGAGTGGGAATGCGAAGCGCTTAGAGATGTCCGAAACGAGATGGGACTGAACAATGTTATCATCATGCTTCCCTTTGTCCGCACACCCCAGGAAGGTAAAAACGTCATTGAGATCATGGAATCACAAGGCTTAAAGAGAGAAGTCAACGGCCTCAAGATATATGCCATGTGCGAGATACCGGCCAACGTCATCCTTGCTGACGAATTTTTGAAGATCTTCGACGGTTACAGTATCGGCTCCAATGATCTGACCCAGCTGACACTGGGCGTCGACCGCGGGAGCGGTATCATTTCCCATGTTTTTGACGAACGCAATGAAGCTGTCAAACGAATGATCAAGATGGCTATAGAGGCCTGTAAAAAAGAGGACAAATATATAGGTATCTGCGGCCAGGCACCTTCGGACTATCCGGAGATCACAAAATTTCTGGTCGAAAACCGTATCGATTCGATCTCGCTTAACCCCGACTCGCTCCTTAAGATGCAGCAAGTGGTTATCCGTCTTGAAAAGGATCTTTAATGTCTGGTAACCCTCTTTTTTATCTCCGTCACAAGAAGAGTTCTATTGCTGTATTATCAAAAGAGCGGCCTTTTGCGTTCATCGATATCTTGATGTTGTTGTGCCTAAGCAGTTATCTATATTCAAAGCTGGCATTTTGCGATCCATGTTAATTATCTCATTTGAGAGTATATGCCCTTTGAATTCCTGTTTAAATTATTGGTGGCGGTATAGTTGGCTATAATCAAACTGCTAATGCCTGAAATGTGGTTTTACTTCCCCAACAGAACAAAGAGGAGCAAGTATTATGGACTTTGAATAGGTCGCCATAGCCTTGGGAGATGTGACATGGATATCCTTGGCTTTTTTACTTGGTCTTCTAGCAAGAGGAGTCGGCCTACCGCCTTTAGTGGGATTTTTGGCAACAGGTTTTGCACTTAACTATTTTGGTGTATCAAGTGGAGAAACCCTAGAAAAGCTTGCAGACCTTGGTATTACCCTCTTGCTTTCTGCGGTTGGCCTAAACCTGAAGCCTAAGACGTTGATACGACCCCAGGTATGGTCGGTGACCGTATTGCATATGTTAATCATTGTAGTGATTTTTGCAGAAGTGATTTTTTCTTTGGCTTTAATCGGTACACCGCTTTTTTCCATGCTTGACCTTAAGCTTTCCATTCTTATCGCCTTTTCCTTGAGCTTCTCCAGTACGGTTTTTATCGTTAAGTCTTTGGAAGACAAAGGTCGTAATCGCGATTGCGCTTTCTATATCTTTCGCTCTTGCTGCCCCGCTAAATACTAATGACGATAAAATCTATAGCCACTTTAGAACATTTTGGATAAAGTTTCAGCGTGAAGAGAGACTTCAGGATGACACCTTATTGGATACACACGGTGCGACCATCGCTATTTTCGGAATGGGTAGAATAGGTATGGGAGCTTATGATAAGCTGCATGGCGATACGGTGGTCGGTATTGACGTTGATGCCGAGTTGATTAAACGTCATAGGAAAAGGGGCTACAAAGTACTGCACGGCGATCCGAGTGATGCAGATTTTTGGGACAAAATAGAAAAAAACACAGAGTATTAACCCTGCCTAATATTCAAGCCAACCTGGATGCAATAGAACAGTTAAAAGAGATATCTTTTGGCGGCCGCATCGCTACGACGTCTAGATACCCTGACGAAAGAAAAAAGTTACTTCGATCAGGTGCAACGGCTGTGTTTAACATTCATACCGAAGCAGGTGCCGGATTTACTAATCATGTTGAACTTATGAGCCAGTCTTCATAGTCAGATACTAATCATGGCCTTTATTATACTTTATTTTCTATGATGGAACATAGACCAGTACATCAATAGGAGATCTCTGAAGTAAATATGATGCGGTAGACCCAAAAACAAAAGAGTTAAGGTCATTTACGCCTTTGGAACCTAAGACAAGCAGATCGGCATTGTCCTTGATTATATAATCTAAAAGGTCTTCATCTACAGATGCTCTATAATCAATTCGGGCAGTCTTACCCTCTCCTACCTCTTTGGCAAAGGTACTTAATGCCATCTCGGCCTTTATGTTCATCTCTTTTATCATATCCTGACGCTGTTCTTCGCTGATATGGTAGGTCATAGATTGCGGTTTACTAATGGTTTTTTGGGCATAAAGATATGTTTTCGAAGGTTTTGTAAAAAGCGTATTGGCAAAGAGAATACACTCTTTTGAATAATCAGACATGTTTGTCGGTGCAATTATTTTCTGGTAGATATCCTTTACTCTGTTTTTGACAATCAGTACAGGAATATGCGTATTTTGAATGAGTTTTAAAGAGTTGGATCCGAAATAACTACTCTCAAGATCATCCTTTCCGCACGAACCAATAACAAGTAGATCACTCTTGAGCTGTTTGACTTTAAGCGTTACGGCATCCTTAACGGTTCCGTATTCGATAAAGAGCAGATATTTTATCTTTGCTTTTTCATTAAGCTTGTCCACTTTATCTTTCATTAGTCTTTTAATCATTTCCTCGTCCGCAGAGACAGAGTATGGCGATTCTAAAAAAAGAGGTTCAATGACATGGATTACACTCAGCTGTGCATCTTTCTTCTTTGCAACAGAGATAGCACGGGCAAGAGCTTCGTCTCCTACAGAAGACATGTCGATGGCAACTAAGATATTCGTAACTTGTTTCATGGATATTCCTTCTCATTTGGCAAGAATAAAGTCATGAGTCCCAATGTTTTAGTCTCATTATGACGAGCGTTAAAAATACTTCCTTATAAATACTACCATATATGTTGTGAAGATCAGTTTTCTTTTTCAACAACAAGGCTTTACTTTATCTATCTTGGCTTTATTCCTTTCGCAACCCTCTTATCCATTTTTCAAACTCGACAAAAAAAACACAGAAGATGAGAGCAGTATAATATACATCCATTGCGAAGCGTAGAGGAGTGTCGTCTAAAAAAGCTCTTGCACAGGTAAATGTAAGTTGTACAGGCTATAGATAATATACTTATTGCATGGAAGATCTCAAATAATAGGTTATCGCGGGACAATCCCTTACTATTCCCAAGGGTATCAAAAAGCACTTAGAGGTGTCCGGAACGAGATGGGACTGAGCAATGTTATCATCATGCTTCCCTTTGTCCGCACACCCCAGGAGCGAAAGAATACCATTGAGATCATGGAAAAGCGAGGGGTCAATGCTCTTCAGGTATATGTTATGTGCGAGATACCGGCCAATGTCATTATTGCTGACGAATTCTTGAAGGCATTCTACGGTTACGGTACCGACTCCAATAATCTGACCCAGCTGACGCTGGGTGTCGACTACGGGAGCGGTATCATTTCTCATCTCTTTGACGAACACAATGAAACCACCAAACGTATGATCAAAATAGCAATAGATACCTGAAAAAAAGAGGACAAATATATTGGGGTTTACGGTCAGGAACCTTCCGACTATCCTGAGATCACAAAATTTTTTGTTAAAAACGGTACTGTTTCTATCTCGTTTAACCCCGACTTGATTCTCAAGACCTGGAAACTGATAACGGGACTCGAATCAAAACAGTAAGTTCTTTTGACCAATACACTAAAGGTAGGTGATTATCTCAGAAACACTTGGATGGGCATGAATCATCTCTCTAAGCTCTTCATAGCTTAGTTCTTTCTCTACGGCCAAGACCAGTTCATGAATGATCTCGGTAGCTTCGGCTCCAATAATAGAAGCGCCCAGGATCACACCGCTTTGTGAACAGAGTATTAACTTCAAAAACCCGGAATCATCTCCGAGTATCTTCGCCTTGGCATTGGCTTTAAAAAAGGCTTTTTTGACCTCAATAGAGCGTGCTTGTTCTTTGGCCTCTCTCTCTTTTAAACCACAGCTAGCAATGGCAGGATTCGTGAAAATTGTCGCCGGTGTAATATGTCTGTTCGACGACTCTTTTTCATTGGTAATATTTTGAACGGCTATTCTTGCTTCGGCATAGGCCGTATGCGCAAAAGCCAGCGTATCAATACAGTCACCGACGGCATAAATATGCTTATGACTGCTCTGAAAAGATGCGTTCACCTTGATAAAGCCCTTTTCATCTTGTTCTATTCCTGCATTTTCAGCAGAAAGTTCTTCTGTATAGGGAATACGTCCTGCTGCACAGAGTACGAGTTCACTTTGGATCTGTTCCTCATCTTCAGCACTTATAAACAGGTCTACACTATCTTCATTTACGATGATTTTCTTAATGGAAGCAGAACTAATCACCCTGATATTGCATTTTTTAAATGCCCTTAACAGTGCCTTGGCGATATCCTCATCTTCGCTGCTTAGTAGTTGCGGACCGCGCGTTATCAGTGTCACCTCCACACCAAAAGCACTGAAGAATGTTGCGAACTCACATCCGATCGGACCGCCGCCTACAATCGTGATCGACCCAGGAAGTTCCTCCAGCTCAAAAACCTCACGGCTCGAGATAACACGCTTGGCATCAAAGGACAAACCTTCGATTTCTCGCACTTGTGAGCCTGTTGCGATAACACACTTTTCAAAACTGATTTTCTCTCCCGAAACCTCAATACTGTGGCTATCTATAAAACGTGCAGAACCATATAAGAGTTCCACGTTAGCTTGTTCAAGCAGCCATAGAACACCCGAGCGGATTTCATCTTTCAGCAGGCCTGTCTTTTCTTTTAGACGAGACAGATTCAAGCCGTTAAACTC
>CAXGZT010000061.1:0-12841 GCA_964014335.1 uncultured Campylobacterales bacterium
TGACTTGTGTTCACTGTTTTTAAGGCTTGTGAGCTTTTTTGTATGAAGTGCTTTTTTAATCTGTTTTAACAGGAAATTTGTTTGAATTCTTTTTGGTTTCTGGTCGAACTTAAACCATTGATTTGCTCCTTAAGCCTTATTTGCTTAAGGGCTTGTTGACTTTTTCAGGAGCGTAACTATTTGAGTTCACCTGGCGATATAACAAAACTGCCTTTAGCTTGTTGATAGTTGTCACTCAATATACTTGTAACCGGCGGCATATCCCACATTTCAAAATCAGTTATCCATGAATGACCTACCGAACCATATATTTTGAATGGTGAGAAGTAGTACATATTGTCAGTGTTTTTTGTTCTATTACGTACATCAAAGATCACCTGGCCATTGATCGCAATTTTCATACGACCTTTTGCCGGATCCGTATCGCCAACCCAGAAACACTCTAGTGTATACCACTCATCTTGTGGAACTGGAACATCATGATTTTCTACAGCCCAGTCAGTACCACCACCAAGTGTTCCTACTTCACCTTTTAAGTACCAATATGGAGTAGATGTATCTACTTTGTAAGCATATAGACCAACTCTGTAAGTCTCACCTTCCTGCTTCCATTCAATAGGCATCCACCAATCCATAGTACCGTTAATATGTGCTTTAATTCTGTATTTTACGTACCCCTGATCAAGTCTTTCTACAGGATCGCTCGAACTGCCAAGACCCCACATGACATACTGTGATCTTGATAGGGATACGTGTGTTGGATCGTCTTTTTTGTATTCTATATATAATGCTTTGGTCGACTTGCCATCATATCCTGTTGTGTCAACTACCTTGGCATCTGCAAATGCCAGATAATTATTATAGTCATTGATGACATAGTTAAAAAAGTTTCTTGGCGTATCCCCCGGTAAATCCTTAGGCCATGTGTAACCTGTAACAGAGTCCGTCCCAATAAAATCCTGCTTCCATATATTTGATGTAGATACGGAGACACCATCAAAACTTGATTTCATAAGCAGTTTTGCATCTGCTGCCATCAGTTGAGTAGAAGAAAGAACTAGGCCTATAAATAAAATGATTGATTTTATTTGCAATAGGCTTGATGTATTTGTTTTCTTATTCATAAAATATCCTTTCATTTTTACATTCTATCGGCAACAATTTCGCCAGAAGCGATTGCTGATATTGTAGTATTGTGTTTTGCTTCATATTTATCTTTATAATTATAGGCTGTCAGCTGAAAAATATTGCCTGGAATGACTTTGATTTCAAAGATCCCGTTTGCATCAGTAGAGAGATCGGTTGCAATCCAGTTGTTTCCAACAGCATGTATCCTAACATCTTGAGCAGGTGTTCCATCGGTATAGATAATACGACCACGGTAGATACCAGGAGCGTTTTCAATCGGCTGGTTCAAACTCCAAGTTCCAGGATGTGATATTTCCCCTCTATAGGTACCATTTGCTTGCAACTCAGCATAACCTTCTTCGATCCATAATCCTTGAAGATAATCATAATACCAAAGTGGAATGATGTTTGTTCCGTCCATAGAAGCAACTGCATCAAATGTCAATGTTGCTATGGTGCCCTCAGCAAGATTTAGTGTATTTCCATTAGTATCTTTGAAGGATAAACTGATTAGGCCATGAGAAACAAACTGTTGCATCTCACCATTTTTATTCTGTCCTTCGAAGGAACCAGGAAAAACTCTTTTCCCTTCATCCGTAGTGACATCCAGTAGTTCTAATGAAGCGCTAACCATACCACTATAAAGATCTCCTGCTGTATCAGTGTAGGTAGAAGCAGGTATATCAATATGGCCACCTACAGCTCTAGTTTGGCTATCATAACTCCATTGAAAATCATAAGTATCAATAGCATACTCTAAATAATTTGGAGAAGTTGTATTGTCTCCAGACAACTCTTTTATCTGAATCTTGGTACTACCGAGGAGATATCCCTCTTTTTCAAAGTTTACTACCGCTTTGTCATTTACAACTATATTATTTAGTGTATAGAACCCATTTGCATCGGTTTTTGTAGAACATCCAGCGATTGTGACTGTGACATCTACTAAACCAGCACCGGAGATACTGTCTTTAATCTGCCCTTGCTGCATTGCCGGACCGATCTCGCAGATCGCTATTACAGGAGCCACAGGAATTGGCTCGACATTCGGATCGGTCACGACAGGAGTCGGATCGGTCACGACAGGAGTCGGAACGGTCACGACAGGAGTCGGATCGCTCACGACAGGAGTCGGATCGCTCACGACAGGAGTCGGTTCGATCACGACAGGAGTCGGTTCGGTCACGATTGAAGGCGGTTCGGTCACGATTGAAGTCGGCTCAGCAATGATTGAAGTCGGTTCGGTAAGGTTTTCGTCTGCCGAAATCGGTACATCCACTGTCGGCAGTGAGGCAATACTTTCGTTCATATGGGATAGGGCTGATGAGGCATCTATAAGCGGTTCACCAAGAAGCATTGCCTCTGCCTCCGCATCAAAACTAGGAGATGTAACATCAAGAGAGGCATCCAGAGATGTTGCCTTGGCTTCATCAATAACAAACGTCGTAAGATCACCGTCACTATCAAGCGTCTGTAAGAGTTGTGCAATGTTGGTAGATGCTTCAGGGTTGCCTGGATGTAGGGTTACCGGTGTTATTACAGAATCCGCAATAGCACTTCCCAATATAACATTTCCTACGCTAAAGGTGACGGAATCACCCTTTTTACAGGTGAACTCTCCATTGCTATTTGTTGTACCGGTTCTTCCGGATGAACACGTATAGGTTAGACCTGATACCGGCCCGTCAATAAACTGCCCGGTTACAAGGTCAGCTTCAGTCTCTTCGGCGGTTACGAGGCTCTCATTTATAGCCTCGCCACCCTCACTACACCCGATCATTAGTAGTAGTGCAATAAGACTAAAAGCACTTTTTAAATATGAAGTCGGGTTCATAACTAAGGTCTTTAGCTGTAAGCTTTTCATCTTCTCCTCCTGTGGAGTTATATTTTGAAAGCTTAACACAGCTTAGTTAATGAATTTGTAATAGAATTTATATAATATTAATTGTTTATTATAGGTGAATTTTATTATATATGGCTTCTTGGAAAGCCGAGCTTATTTGCAGGGCTTCAAAAATAAAGCATAACAGACTCGTCTAGAAATTTAATCATAAAATGGATATAATATATTATTAAATCACAAAAAGGAACAGTTTTGTTTAGTAAAATTCTATCAATTATACAAGATAATTATTTGTTATTAAATAGAGCTTCTAATCCGGGTCAGATGTTTAGTCTTGACCTGCATTCGCATCTCATTGCCGGGATAGATGATGGTGTAAAGACGATAGATGAATCGATAGAGATCATCTTGGAACTCAGGAAACTTGGTGTGTTCAATATTATTACAACGCCGCACGTAAAGCAAGATAGGTACCCGAATACATCTATAGATATCAAGTCTGGTTTAGATCTATTAAAAAAAGAGTTACACAAAAGAAAGATCAAAATGCAAATTGACGTGGCTGCGGAATACTATGCGGACGAGCATTTCATAGAGCTTCTACTTAAACGGGATATTTTGACCTTTGGGGAAAATTATGTTTTATTCGAGCTCTCTTACAAGAGTTGTCCAACCAATTTAGAAGAGATTGTCGACATCATAATAGAAGAAGGCTACGCACCTGTTCTGGCCCATCCAGAACGCTATTTGTATATGCTGAAAGAATTTCATTTATATGAGATGATGAAAGCCAAAGGAGTCTACTTTCAACTTGATATCAACTCCTTAGGCGGCTATTACTCACCTAAGGCACAAAAAATAGCCAAAATGTTGTTGAAAAAAAACATGATTGAATTTGTAGGCAGTGACACGCATAAAATGCGACATGTAGAAGCTTTAAAAGAGACAATTAACTCAGGTCAGTTCAAACGTTTATATAATTCCGGAAAGATTTTAAACAATGAATTGATCGGTGTAAATCCATAAAAACCATACCATGAAAAGCAGATACACATTTGAAGCTTTTTTTTCAAAACCGCTTATCATCAATCTATATTTACAAAAGGCTTTTCTCTAATGGCCTGATATTATCCACGTCCTTGGCCCATTGGCCATTTAGCATACGTTTGTGATAGCGCGTGAAAAGAATAAAAGGATAGTTGTATTTTATAAGATTATAGCCCAGTTTCATTACTTCTAAAAAAACATAGTTGCGATCTTCTTCATTATATAGGTATTGGGATCGTGTTTTCCATTCATAAGAAGCTGTCAGGCTATAACTGAGTCCATTCTCTTTATATTTAGCAATGTGGTCTGCTAGAACCTTGATACGTCTGGTATGTATGGGTGTACTGATAAACAAGACGCTTTTATAACTGTTTTTTAGCATAAAGTCTCGAATCAATAATAGTTCTGTCATTGTATTTCTGGAGGACCTTATATCTATGTGGATGAGCTTGTCCTTGTCAATACTTTGAGGGAGCGGTGGGATTTCTATTTTTTTCTGTTTTTTATCCCTGTCCTGAACGCGCCCAGTATATATGAAGAGTCCGGATTCAGAGTAGCCCTGCTGGTATAGTTCAATAGCTTTGTGAATGCGTTTTCCGTCATCGCCGCCGAGCGAAACGATAATATCTGCCTTTTTTGGAGCTTGACTTGCATCCATAAAGGTTCCAAGAGTAAATAAAATATAAAGCACAATAAGACCTAGTACGCTATACAGAAGAACTTTCATTTTCATTATGAAGCCTTTAACTATAAATGGATATAATTATATCACTGTTTGATGAGTAAGACGAAGATGATAGTCTAAAAATATACGCTTGTTTTGATAAGATAAAAGTTGCCAGAGAGGAGATAAAGCCACCGGTCCAGGCCGGATATTTAGCCTTGGATTGATTCGCCGGGATCAATTGAAACCGGGTACTAGTAAGCAGACCCGTATCCATAGCTGAAGTTTTCTTCTTTAAGACCGTTTATTACTAATCCGACATGCTTAAAATGTTTTTTGTCTTTTAAGTTGTTGATGTTTTTTATAAACTCTTTTTTTGAATAATCCAATCGTAAAACAATTAGTGAGATATCAGAAGTATTCATCAATGCAGAAGCATCCGTGACATGCCCAATCGGAGGTGAATCAAATAAAATATAATCATATCTGCTTGAGAGGGCATCTATCGCCATCTTAAACGATCTGCCAAGCAGCAGTTCTGATGGATTTGGCGGAATTTGTCCCGCAGAAATAACATGCAGGTTAGGTGTCTTTTTAGACATATGTATCGCATCGTCCAGGCTTGATTGCCCAGATAGGATTGCACTCATCCCGATATCATTTTTTATATTGAACTTTTGATGGATCTTAGGTTTTCTCATATCCAAGTCAACAAGCAATACCTTCTTCTCAGTAAGTGCAATAATCTTGGATAACTCTGAGATCAAGGTTGTTTTTCCCTCGCCCGAGATAGAAGAGGTGAAAGTGATAAGCTTACTTTTGCTATGGCTCTGAGAAAAGTCGATATTGGTCCGTATTACGCGCATTGCTTCATAAAAGGATTGATCTTTACGTTTAAGGCTGAATTTTGGGATCATTCCGAAGATAGGGATTTTGGTGCTGTTTGTTATATCTGTAACGGTCTTTATAAGGTCATGTTGTCTAGCACGCACAAGGGCAGATATAATACCGAAAATTAAACCGAGAATTAAACCGGCAAGTATTATAAAGAGGCGCTTTGGTTTAATAGGGTCTTTTTGTAAAACAGATAAATCAATAACACGGGTTCCTGAAAGGGTAGAAGATTGTAAAATCGCCTTTTCTGCTCTTCTTTCCAGTAAAAATGAGTAGATTTTTTCGTTGGCCATAAAGCTTCTACTTAATTGAGCCAACTCTTTCTCCTGTAGTGGCAAAGATTCAAATGAGGTTCTTTCTTTATCAATAATCTCTGCGAGAGATTGTTTCTGCTGTTTTCTATTGCTTAAGCTGTGTTTTAAGGACTCTATTAATGTGTTTTTAAGTGATTTTGATTGTTCTCTTGTTTTGATAACCTCAGGGTGAAACTCTGTGTAATCAATAAGAAGTGACTTTTCCAATGTATTGGTCTCTTGAATGTTTTGGATCAGAGAGACGATGGCAGGACTGGCAGACTGTACCGTATCCACATTGATACCTTCAATGCTTTTGTTTGTCTGAATAAAGTTTAAAATATTCTCAATGACATTGATCTGAACATCAAGTTCATAAACTTGACTTTCTAAATCACTTAACTTTTCTGCTGTCATCGTTGCCTTGCTGTTGATGTCAACAATAGATTTTGTAGCCTTGTATCGTTGAAGATTAGTCGCTGATCTGTTCAGCGTGCTATGAATGGCGGTGAGCTGTTTGTCTATAAAGCTTAATGATCTTTCGGCACTTTTTTTCTTCACCTGCAGGTTTTGAGCTATATAGGCATTTATGATAGCCGCAAGAATTTCCTGTGCACGCTGGGGAACAGTGTCCTGATAAGATAGTTGAACAACACTTCCGCGTTCAGTTGACGGAGTAACCGCTAAATTGTCTTCAATATTGAGAGCATCTTCATTCTCTTGTACGCTAAAAGTGTAGTTATCATTGAGCAAGGCATGGATTTTTTGCACGGTGATAGTAAACCATGGTGTATAAATCGGTGTATCAAACTGATGGGTCTTATTATAATCAATAGGCGCGTTTTTATCAGTAACAAACCCAAATAGGGATTGAAGGAAATAGAGTACCCTTTCGGTTAAAGAAGCTTCAAGTATAAGACGAAAACTATACTCATTTTGCGGGATTAGTTTGAACTTTTTTCCTTTTAATTCCTCATTCATAGATTCTGTTCTCACTACAAAAGGAGATTTTTTATAAAGCTCTTCTGTTCTGAAGTTTTTTGAGCTAAAGTATCGTGTTCCCAAATTTAAGTTTTTAAGAGCTTTAGTCCTAATCAAATGTGAACGTAAAACAGCCATCTCATTTTCGACATTATTTGTGTCTATCCCGCGCGCAGCTGATATGAAGTCAATATTTTTAGTAACCTTACCCGAGAGTATTTCTATGGAACTAGTCGCCTGATAGGTGTTTGGAGTGATGTATGCCATTATGCCGGCAAAAAGCATAAAAGTAAATCCCAGTGCAAGAATGGAGTATTTATACTCGCGGAGGATCAAAAAGATTTCAGAGAGATTAAGCTCCCCTTCTGAAGAGTTTATATTATTTGACACGTTATTCCTTTTTTTGACGTCTGGACTTTTTTATAGAGCAAAAAAACTATGGGGTTATAACAACCCTATCATTAAGGTCTGCTATCGTTTCAAACTGTAGCCATGGAGTTAACATAGAAGATATTAGCTCGAAAAATGGCTGCTGATCGGTAAAGTTTTTATTGATGGCCTTCATAGTACGCGGTTGTACATACACGACATCATTAGGATGCAGCATTAAGCTGGCAAAACGGAGCGTAGACATATCCGTTAGATCGACTTCATGTACTTCAGGATTTCGTAGGTTCCCACGTATGATTTTAATATTTGTGCGCATCGCATCGTCGGTCAGGTCTCCGCTTGTTGCAAGGGCTTCATACAGAGTCATTGTTCCGTGTGTTACTAAGACGGTCCCCGGTTGGCTGACCTCTCCAAGTACAAAAAGCTTTTGGTTTAAAATCTTAACGGTCACATAAGGGGTACGAAGGTATTTCTGATACTCCTTTATGAGCTTTTCACCTGCCTCGGCTTCAGTCAATCCGGATATTTTCACCTTGCCGACTAAAGGAAGAATAACTGTTCCTTCGTTTCCGATTAAAACCCCCTCATCTCCGACCCTCATCGTGTTTTGTGCAGCTTCACCGCCTGTGCTCAAGAGCTGGTTAAGCTGATTTGCACCGGCTGACTGGTTATAGGCTGTTATGCTTATTCGGTCTCCCTTAGCAATCTTCCATTCGAACTCCATATCTTTTTTGAAATCCTTGTCGGAGGTCTGTCTTATAACTGAGGCGCTGTCATCTTCATTAAAAAGTCTAAACTCGCTGTTCATTGTACATCCGCCTAAAACCATCACTGCCAGGAAAAATAAAAAAAAGTTTGTGCCTCTTCTCATTTTATATGCCCCCTTTTTGTTTGTTGTCATCTATAACTACTTTGCACCCAAGAGATATGTAAGCCTCTCCTAGGTATTTTCAATATGCTAAAAGGCATACACCGACTTTTACCAGACCTTTTGTCCCGGCATTGCAAAATTATATTTAGCACTCAGTATATTGAATTTCTTTAGATTTAATCATATTAAAATAAGTTAATAAATAATTATAACAATACTTTAACTTAAAAAACATATAAATCAATAGATGTTGTTAAAAATCTCCCTGGCTAAAGTCGAAGATTCAGGCTTTTTGAGCGTGAAAAATTTGTAAAAAAAGAAAAGGATTGAAAAAGCATGAATGGGAAAAACTTTCTTGTTGACTCATAAAAATTCTAGAAAACAGACGAAGGGATTAAGTATAAACCCATTAAAAACCTCAAGAGGGCTTAGGCAAAATGCTTGAGAGCACTCTAAATTGATTACGGAGTCAGACTCTTAACGCCCTTTGTCTTATGCTTTTCAGATAGCCGTGTCATAAACCTCTCCTTCCGAGTACAACTTCAATAGTTTTCCAGAGTGTTTTAAACTCAATAATCAGGTTCCAGTGTTTTATGTAGTACAAATCATACATCAGTTTTTGCCGGGTGTCTTCTTCGTTCTGTCCGTATGGGTAGTGTACCTGGGCCCAACCGGTGATGCCGGGACAGACAATATGGCGTTCACCGTAGTAGGGGATGACTTTTTCATATCCCTGTACCAAGATGTCCCATTCTGCACGTGGTCCGATGAAATGCATCTCTCCCTTTAGTACATTCCACATTTGAGGAAGCTCATCCACACGTGTCTTGCGCATAAAGCTTCCAAAGGGAAAGATGCGTGTGTCATTTTTTTGTGTGTAGGGGTCAAAATGACTGTTGACATGCATAGAACGGAATTTTGTACACATAAAAGGTTTTCCGTTTAAACCAATACGTGATTGTCTGAAAAAGACAGGACCAGGAGACTCTTTTTTAACCTTGTAGGCTGCAAATATCAAGATCGGCCAGGTAACTATAAACAGGGTGAGCACAGCAGTAATATCAATGACGCGTTTTTGAAAGTACTGCCATTTACTAAAACGTGTCACTTCAAGGAAGGAGAGATTGTCTACATCACTGTTGGGGACAAAGCATTTGTCCAGGAGCTGCTCCATAAAGTGCTCAAAGGTGTAATATTTTATTCCGGTCAATTCAATACGCGCTAAATATTTGATAAGCTTGTCAGAGGGCGCCTGATGCAAGTTTAACACAACGATCTTGCTGCCGCTCTTTTTTAAATACTCTTCTAGCTCTGCGACAACTTCATCTTCATCACGAAGATATACGGGAACATTGATTATATCCGTAGACACTCGTTTTTGTAAATGTTCGAGTTCAAGCTGAGTAAAATTGTATTTAGTCCCCAAAACTAGCAATGGTTTCCCTTTTATCGCGCAGTCTGTGATTTACAATAAAAAAAAACATTTATTTTGTATTATATTTTTAAATATTTTTTTAAGTTATTTATTGTATCAGGATGCAGATATGAGAAAGTTTAAATAATGACGATTATATACTTATAATAATTATTTAAATATCTTATTTTTTGAGAGGGTTTTATTCGGAGTAAGTAATACAATGTTATAATTGCCTAATATTTATAGAGGATTAGGCATGATTAAGTATATTAAAGATCAGATTCAAGCATCAATTGATACAAAACAAAATATTTTAGATGATGAAGCATTGATGCAGACTATTGCAAGAGTAGGAAGAGAGTGCGTTGCTCTTTACAGAAACGGCAAAAAGACCCTGCTTGCAGGAAACGGAGGTTCGGCGGCAGACGCCCAGCATATCGCGGCAGAGCTTGTGGGTCGGTATGGTTTTGACCGTCCATCTATTCCTTCTATCGCCTTGACCACTGACACATCAAACCTTACGGCTATCGGCAATGATTACGGTTATGATAAGGTCTTTTCACGACAGATGGAAGGTATGGGCAGCGAGGGCGATCTTTTTATAGGGATCTCGACTTCGGGAAATTCTGTGAATATCATAAACACTATCCATGCGGCTAAAGAAAAAGGAGTGAAGACGGTCGCCCTTGTCGGACGCGACGGCGGAGAAATGGCGAAGTTGGCTGATTATGCGATTGTCGTTCCTTCAAACGATACGCCCCGTATTCAGGAGTCTCATATCTTGATAGGGCATATGATCTGCGATATCATCGAAAAAGAACTTTTTGGCAGCGGAGTGAGTGAAGAGTAAGATGTCGATATCTTTGAATGAAAACAGACCAAATCGGTCACCTAGTGATGTTTCAGGCGAAGCCGCAGCAAAAAGGCCCGCTCTTTTTTTAGACCGTGACGGCGTTATCAATATTGAGAAGAACTACCTGCATAAAAAAGAGGAGTTCGAGTTTATCGAGGGGATCTTTGAGCTGTGCAGACATTACCAAGAGAAAGGGTACCTGCTCGTTGTCGTAACGAACCAATCCGGCATAGCCAGAGGGTACTACGGTGAGATAGATTTTGCAAACCTGACATTTTGGATGATAAATGCCTTTGAAAAAGAGGGTATCGAGATATCCCAGGTCTATCATTGTCCCCACCACCCCGATATAAGCGGTGAGTGTGAGTGCAGAAAGCCGCAGCCGGGGATGTTTTTAAAAGCGGCTAAAGAGCTGGACATCGATCTGGAAAACTCTCTTTTGGTCGGGGACAGCGAGAGAGATATCGAAGCGGCTCACCGTGCGGGTCTGAAAGAGACCTACCTTTTTTCATCAGAAGAAGTGAAGACGAAAGCCACGGAAAACATTCATTCCCTGAAAACCTTGATAAAGAAGTGATGAAAGAAGTCTAATATGTTGATATTAAACACGGGCGGAACATTCAACAAGCGTTATAACCCGCTTAGCGGAGAGATGGAAGTTCCTTATGACAACCTGGCCGTAGAAAAGATACTCTCAAACTTTACCTACGAGCCGGAGCTGGCCGGTCTTATCTACAAAGACAGTCTGGAGATGGAAATAGAAGACAGAAAGACGATGGCGAAGATCATTGCCGCTTCAGCAGATACACACTTTGTCATTATTCACGGGACAGACACTATGGATATGAGTGCAGCCTTTTTGGATGAGGTCTTGGAGGATAGGGTGGTAGTGTTTACGGGTGCGATGGTACCTTTTGAAATCGATCCTATAGAAGCGACCTCCAACCTCGCTATGGCCTTGGGGTTTGCCAAAAACGAGAAAACCCCGGGTGTCTACATCTGCATGCAGGGTTCGGTAGCCAAACACGACAGAATCGTCAAAAATAGAGCAACAGGAAAATTCGAACTTGTCTAAGGTCACATGTACGCACTGCCATATTGATTTTGATGAAGAGGTGATGATAAAGGATGAAGAGCATTACTTCTGCTGCACAGGATGCCAGGGTGTCTTTCATCTGCTTTCTGACTCCGGACTGGAGGGGTTTTACGACAAGCTGGGCTCGAAAAAACTTTCCGCGCCCACGCACAGTTTTGAAGAGAGCTCCTCTTTTGATACCGGCTCTTTCTACGAACAGTTTGTTAGCAAGAATGCGGACGGCTTCGAAGAGATCTCTCTGATCATTGAAGGGATACACTGTTCAGCCTGTGTATGGTTAAATGAAAAGGCCCTGCACAGGCTGGAAGGCGTGGTTGAGGTAAGCATCAACTATACGAACAACAAGGCCAAGGTCGTTTGGGCAGACCGCAAGATAAAACTCTCTGCTATTATCGATATGATACGTGCCATCGGGTATAACGCCTATCCATACGACCCCTCCATACAGGAGGAGAAGGCCAATAAAGAACGAAAGGACTTTTTCCTTCGTATTGCGGTGGCATTTTTTGGTACGATGAACATCATGTGGATTGCCATTGCCCAGTATGCCGGTTACTTCTCCGGTATGGATCAGGAGATGAAGAGCATACTTAATGTGGGGGAGTGGATTTTAGCCACTCCCGTACTTTTTTACAGTGGATGGATCTTTTTCAGGGGGGCCTATTTTGGGATCAGGAACAAGATCGTCAATATGGATATTCTCGTGGCCACGGGATCGCTGCTGACCTATCTCTACTCCATATATATTACGCTATTGCAGGAGGGCGAGGCTTATTTTGACTCCGTAGCGATGATCATAACCTTCGTACTGCTGGGGAAATTCTTAGAGGCACTAAGTAAAAAATCAGCGGCAGACACCCTTGATATTATCGGAAAACATGTTCCCAATGAGGTGAATGTCGTCAAGGGTGAAGGTCTCGAACGCCTGTCGGTACATGAGGTAAGGATAGACGATATCATTGAGATCAAGCCGGGTGAAAAAGCAGCTCTCGACGGAGAAGTCGTAAAGGGTGAGGGGTATTTCGATGAGGCTAGTCTCAGCGGTGAAAGCCGCCCTGTCTTCAAAAAAGAGTCAGATAAGATAGTCAGCGGAACGATCTGTGTGGATGCCTTGTTCAGATACAGGGTCGTCAAAGATTTTTCCCACTCTACCTTGTCGAACCTTGTCTCGATGCTTGAGAATGCGATGAATAAAAAACCGCGTATAGAGATGCTTGCCAACAGGATATCGGGTCATTTCTCAATGGTCATCTTGCTTCTTGCTCTGCTTACCTTTGCTCTGTGGTGGTTGTGGCCACACTCTTTTGACAACTCATTTATGGTCGGGATCTCTGTCATCGTTATAGCCTGCCCCTGTGATCTTG
>CAXGZT010000062.1:0-12838 GCA_964014335.1 uncultured Campylobacterales bacterium
GCCATAGACTTCATCCTTTTTCTCCGGTATATCTTCTCGATAATGGGCACCGCGACTCTCCTTTCGGCTGATTGCACCGACCAAAAGTACCTCTGAAAGTTCCACTATGTTTCTAAATTCGATGAACTCAAGCAGGTTCGTGTTATAGTTCTTTGACCTGTCTTTAGGCCCCATCAACGGAAGCTCTTTTTGTATCCGGCGTACCGCTTCCAGAGCAGACTCTAATCCTCTGTCATTGCGTTTGATACCCACCTTCTCATAAAAGAGCCTGCTCAGGGACTCACGTTTTTCATAGAAATCGATCTCGCTGCTGAGACCTCTCAATCCGAGAATAAAATCAGCATCTTTTCTGAGCTGTTCCCCATCCGCACCGACCACCTCATTCTCTTTCGCGTAAGCTGCTGCCTTTTCTCCCGCCTGTCGGCCAAAGACAATAAGCTCTAAAAGCGAGTTTCCGCCCAGACGGTTCGCACCGTGGACCTTATGGTTGGCTGCTTCACCTGCCGCATACAGACCCTTGATGCAGGTCATGGAATCCTCGTCCACATCGATGCCGCCCATAGTATAATGGGCTACCGGCTTGATGGGGATCAGGTCCGTAACGGGATCGAGACCCTCGTACGTGATCGCAAGTTTGCGTTCTTGAGGAAGCTCATGGTCTATAAACTCTTCGCCCAGATGACGGATATCCAGATAGACCTCGCCGCCCCTTTCAATCTCATCGGATATGGCACGCGCCACTACGTCACGCGGGGCCAGCTCATCCGTAAAACGCTCTCGGTCAGCATTAAGAAGGTATCCCCCTGCCCCGCGTGCCGATTCCGATATCAGGATCGCAGAGTTTTTAAGCGCCGTCGGATGAAACTGTACAAACTCCATGTCGGAGAGTCTGGCTCCCGCACGGATAGAAGCGGCTGCTCCGTCTCCGGTCGATGCCGTTGAGTTGGTTGAAAAACCGTGATAGATCCTGCTGTATCCGCCCGTCGCTATAATAACGCTCTTGGCTCTTATCTCTACGACTTCACCTCTCTTGATGTCCAGAAATGTCGCCCCACTGGTATGTCTGTCTCCCTTTCCCTCTTCTTCCTCAACGATATAGTTGAGCAAGAAGTGCTCGTTAACAAACTCGATTCCCATCTTGGAGGCCTGATCATACAGAGTGTGGAGGATCTTCAGTCCCGTATAGTCCTGAGCATAACACGCTCGTATACCCGATGCTCCGCCCAAACGGCGCTGTGCGATTTTCCCCTCCCTGGTACGTGAAAAAGGAAGACCGATGCGGTCCAGCCACTTTATTCCCTCAACCGCCTCTTCGCATAATTTCTGTACGGCTGTTTCAGAGGCCAGACCTTGAGCAGACTTCAGGGTATCTTGAATATGGGCGTCGACACTGTCCTCTTCCACATTCGCCATCGCTGCATTAATTCCCCCCTGGGCCATGGAGGTCTGTGAACGGGTCGGAAAAGATTTTCCGACGACCTTTACCTCTGCTCCCGACTCCTTCGCTGCGATTGCCGCGACAAGTCCAGCCCCGCCAGAACCGATTACTAATACATCTGTCATTTTCAAACTTCTTTCATTGTTCAGCTATAATCATTGATATTCTACACTATTACCTCTGTAAAGAGATTAAGGGAGCCAAGGTCGATAAAAAGTTAAGGAGACTCTGTGCAGGTCGCGTTTAAAAAAGTCTTTTTCCCAAATCGACATTTGAGAGGAGGAGGCAGAAACCAAAGAAACCCGTTCATCTTCTATTGCAGCATAGTGAGGAGAAGCCAATATCTGAAAATCCGAAACGAGAAAGCGATCAGGACAAAGAGAAAGAGATTCAGGCGGACGAGTCCGGCAACGACAGTAATGGGATCACCTATAATAGGCAGAGGGGAGAGAATCAAAGAAAAATACCCGTATTTGTGTGCAAGCAGATAGGCCTTGGCTCCCGTCTTGGAGTTTTGTATCCTCTCATGCATGAGCCGGTGCAAAAAATAGCCTAAAAAGTAGTTGACCGCGACTGCCAGACAGTTTCCCAAAGAGGCATAAATAAGAGCATTACCGGAATCCATCCCCAGCTCCACAGCACCGACAAGGGCCAGCTCCGACGAGAAAGGAAGGATAGTCGCCGCCAAGAAGGCGGAGAGGAGTAGTCCTAACGGACCATATTCATCCATATCGTTTGATATTGTCAATCACGCTTTCAATGAGTTTGGCGCGCGCTTCTACCGAAGTCCAGGCGATATGAGGCGTGATATAAAGACGCTCCTGCGCCTTTACCTTCATCAGGGGATGGTTCTCCTCCATCGGCTCTTTTGCCAATACGTCCAGACCGACATGAATAGGTTTTGCGTCCAGAATATAAGAGAGAGCCTCCTCACTGACTATGCCCCCGCGTCCGAGGTTAAGCAGGATAGCCCCGTCTTTCATCATCAGCAGCTCGGAATGGGCGATCAGGTCTTGCGTCGCCGGATTTAAAGGGGCATGGATGGAGATAACATCGCTCTGCTCCAAAAGATTGGAGATCGTCTCTCTTTTATAATCTGCATTATCGTTTTTACCCGAAGTCGAGTAGTAAGAGACATCCGCACCGAAGGCGGTCGCGATCTTCGCCACCCCTCTTCCGATCTCGCCCAAGCCGATGATGCCCCATTTCTTGCCCTTCAGCTCAAAAAAGGGCCGGGCGACATGGGTAAAGACCTCCGACTTCTGCCAGGAACCCTCTTTGACATACTCATCATAATAACGTGAATGCCCCATCAGGTAAAAAAGCATCGAAAAGGTATGCTGGATAACCGAATCCGTAGAGTAGCCGGCTACGTTCCTGACTTCAATGTTTTTCTGTGCGGCTGCCTCAAGATCGACATTGTTCATCCCCGTTGCGGCTATACAGATAAGCTTTAAGCCCGGGCACTCAGACATCATGTCCGCCGTAATCACGACCTTGTTGGTCACAATGACATTTGCCTCTTTAATACGCTCTAGCGTCTGCTCAGAAGAGGTCGTCTCATAGTTCACGACCTCTCCCAGGGCATTAAAACCGCTTAGATCGCTGTCTCCAAAGGTAAGGGTATCTAAAAGTACTATCTTCATCTATGCATCCTTGATTTTTTTGATTAACGCCTTGGCCTGCTCAAGGGCTTTCTCCACCTTGTCAAAGACAAGGGCCACTGCCATGCGGCGCCCCTCGTGTGATTCAGGCTTGCCAAACACGCGCACAAACGAGTTTGTAGAGAAAAGCGAGTCGTCGACCTCCATTACGGGAGCATAAGAGTCTTTTGCCGACTTAAAGGCAGCAGAGGCACCCTCTCCGTAGAAGGTAAACCCCAGAGGGAGACCGAGGACCGCACGAAGGTGAAGGGCAAACTCGCTCTGGCTCTGAGTGATAAGGGTAACCATACCCGTATCATGAGGACGCGGGCTCACTTCCGAGAAATAGACCTCGTCTCCCTTGATAAAAAGCTCAACACCGAAAATACCGCGACCGCCCAGACCGTCTGTGATGACCTTGGCCATCTCCTCGGACTTCTGCTTCGCTATGGCACTCATCTGCATCGGCTGCCAGGAGTAGATATAGTCTCCGTCTTGCTGTTGATGTCCGATAGGTTGACAAAAGAGTGTCTCCCTGCCGTTGCGGGCCGTTAGCATAGTGATCTCATAATCAAAGTCGATAAAGGCCTCTACGATAAGCTCGCTCGCATCACCGCGTGCCTCTTTTGCCATCTCCCAGGAGTTATCCAGATCTGACTCTGAGCGCATAACGCTTTGTCCATGCCCCGAAGAGGACATGACAGGTTTGACCACACAGGGATAACCCATCTCGCCTGCTGCGATTTCCATCTCTTCGCGCGTTTTTACAAATTTATAGGGGCCTGTTTTAAGCCCCAGCTCTTCCGCTGCAAACTGACGGATGTTTTTGCGGTTCATCGTCTTGTTGACTGCATCGGCATTGGGGATAACGTGAAAGCCCTCTTTTTCAGCCACAAAAAGTGCCGAGATACTTATCGCTTCCACCTCGGGAAGTATAAAGTCGGGCTTTTCCTGACGGATGATCTCCAAGATAGCATCTTCATCCTGCATATTTACGACATGGGAACGGTTGGCCACAAGATGAGCCGGCGCACCTGCATACTTGTCAACGGCAACGACTTCGACACCGAGACGTTGTGCTTCGATTGCCACCTCCTTGCCCAGCTCACCCGAGCCCAATAACATGATCTTTTTACTATTGCTCTTCAATGGAGCGCTAAACTGCATCAATAATCCTTAATGGCGTTTTCAGTGCCGGTATTCTAGCAAATATGGGCTGAATTTAGCTAAAAAGGCCTCTTTCCCCGGCTTCTATAAGGGATCCGGTCCCAAGACAATACTGGCTTGAAGGATAGCCTTCTTGCGTCTTATCTCTAAAAAAAGAGCGGTCCCCTCTTTGGCCCTTAAAAGTTTTCTCATCTGATAGAGCGAGACCCGCTTCGTGTTCACGCTGATTATCTCGTCACCCTTCCGTAGCCCTTTTACCAAGGCACCCTCCAGGGGGTCAATACTAAATACTATCAGCTTCTTCTCTTTCAAGATGATGCGTACCCCTGACTTATCTACCTCTTGCAAGGCAGCATACTCTTCGTGATGTTGAAGGTAGAGCATATTAAAGGGAAAGTCCAAGACGATATTATGCCGTTTGAAGAAAGCCAGTCCCAGGGCATTCTGCCTGGACTCCTGCATAACGATACCGGGGTACGCCACACCAGCAAAACCCAGCTGCTTAAGCCTGTGTTCCTCGCTCTCGCTCAAGGCACTAACCGTAACGACTTCCTGCTTCCGTGATTTTAATATCAGATCCTTTTTTTTAAGAAAATCCGTATCTCTTTTGCTCAGACGCCCGCTTCCGTTATCTCCCGTATCAATGTCAAAGGCAAGCTTTTCGCCTGAAAGGCTCACACCCACTTGTGGAATACCTGCAGCAGACCAGAAGATAGGTGTTTGGGAGCGGTATTCTCCCCCATAAGGCTCTGCACCGATATAACCTTTGACAAACCCTTTTTTAAAGTCTATTTCCCATCTAAACTGATTTAAGAAAGCCGTTCCCAATATCCCGCAAAACTCCACTCCGCTGAAAGGCCATAAGGAGTGAAGGTCAGCCACGATATAGGGAAAACGGTTTGCTATCTGGAGCCTGCCCAGTTTTAGGGGGATCGCCTTGTACATCTCCAAAGAAAGCTCTCCGTTAGGCGTGATAATCTCCCTGTTCTTGAACCTTATGCCGGTGCTCGCTTCCGCTTCATGAAGGCTCAAAGGCTTGCCCAGAAGATACCTGAACCGTCTGTCCAGGACAACGAGGCTTGCACCCGTATCGAAAAGGAAACGACACTCTTTTCCGTCAATTTCCACCGGCAGGAATATGCCCGTACTGTTAATATCGAACTCTTCATGATAAAGAGCCCTCTCTTGGGCATTTACGACTGCCGAAAAACAGAATAAAAACAGAAGGAGACACTTTTTCAACCCTCCGGTTCCTCCGGGTTTCCGACCTCATCTACCTTTTCATCTTGAGAGACGCTTTTTTTAAACTTATGCGCATACTCGCAGGGCATCTGTGAAAAATTATCTATCAGATACAAGAGATCATGAATCCCCCGATGTTTCACTACCCTTTTTTTATTATAATGTTCTATACAAAAATCACAACCAAGCAGTTCGGAATGATCTTCCGAATCGCTGAGCGTGATGATATGCTGGAGAGGGTTTATCTCTAAGATCTTATACAAGGCATCAAGGCCAAACGAGGCACTAAAGTCGATCAGTACCATCTCCGGAGACTCCCTCTTGTAAAAAGCCATCGCCTCTTCTGGCTCATCAATGAGAGAGACCTCATGATGGGCTACCTGTTCCATCAACCCTATACGAATAGAGTTTTGTATCGATTTCTCATCTATAAATAATATCTTCATATCTCATTATATAATCAATATGCCAAAAATAGTGTTATAGCCCTTCTCGGCTCTAATGCTGAGCTTTCACGAAACTATTATAATGCCCCTCCTCTTTCACAAGGAGCTGGGGTTTTCCCTCTTCTACGATTTTCCCTTCTTTCATCACGTAGATGTAATCCGAACTTTGAACCGTGCTCAACCTATGGGCTATCGTGATAATCGTGCGTTCATGCAGAAACCCCTGCAATGCTTCGAACAGGTCGCTCTCCGTATGTACATCCAAAGCGGAGGTCGATTCATCGAAGATGACCACGCTGGGGTTTGCCAGGATCATTCTTGCAATACTCAGTCTCTGCTTCTGTCCGCCGGAGAGACGTACTCCTCCTTTTCCGACCAAGGTGTCCAAGCCTTCGGGTATCTCACTCACAAAACTGGCAAGCTGTGCGATTTTCAGAGCCTCAAGGACCTCATCCTCCCTGTATTCGTCTCCCATAGTCAGGTTAAACCGAAGCGTGTCATTGAACAAGACAGGCTGTTGCAAGACGACAAAGAGGTTGTTTCTCAGGTTTTCAAGACCGATGTCGTACAGGGAGGTCTCATTAAAATAAAGTTCTCCCTCCCTGGGCGGATAAAACCCGCTCATGACCTTTGCCAGTGTCGTTTTTCCGCTTCCGCTGGGACCTATCAGTGCAACTTTTGAACCGGAGGGTATCTGCATATTTATATCTTTTAAAACGCTCTGTCCGCTTGAATAGGAAAAGTTAAGACCCTCCACGCGGATGGAAGCGCTTCTCTGCGTAAAGGGGTCCGTATTATGGTGGCAGGAGGGTTCCTGCTCCAGGGAAAAAAGAGTGTTCAGTCTTTCCAATGCTGCCTTCGCGTTTGAATATGCATATTGCAAGGAGAGCAGGTCTTGCACGGGTGTCATCATAAACCACAGATATCCAAACAGAGCGAACATCAGGCCTATGCTCAAGTCGGAGGAGAGTACCAGGATCAGGCCCAGAGCCCGAAAGAGCTCAAAAACCGAAAGAAAAAGCGTAAAGGAGAAGCGTTCTGCCGCAAAACTCTTTTTCCCGAATCTGGCCGTTTCATCTCTCAGCACCTGTGCATCGCCTATGCTTTTATCAATAAACTCGCTCTCTTTGGACGATGCCCTGATCTGCCCGAAAAGGTCCAGGGTCTCGATCAGAGAGTTTTGAAACTTCGAAATCGCATGATTTTCCTCTTTTTTATAGGCCGCAACCTTGCGGGATATCAGCTGGGTCAAGATCACAACGGCGGGATGCAGGATCAAAATCAGAAGACCCAGTCTCCATTCTATCAAGATCAGTACGGCGGCCACACCGATCAGAGTCAAGATTGAGACAATAGAACGGCTCAGCGCCGAACCGATAAAACCTTCCAAGGTCTGCATGTCGCTGACGAGTTTAGAAGAGACGGCCCCCGAACCGAGAGTCTCATACTCGTACATAGCCACACGCTTCAAATGAAGAAGAAGTTTTTTACGCAGCACAAGGGTGATGTCCTGGGCAATCTCCGTAAAAGCATAATGGGCAAAGACGGAAGAGAGAAAAAATCCAAAACGTAAAAGAACCGTGATGATAAGGGTCATCACAATATAACCTAGAGGGGAAAACTCGCCGAAGAGCATGTTTATACTCTCCAGAAGAGAACCCGGCTCATCCAAGATCACCTCGTCTATCAAAAGCGGGATCAAAAGGGGGATGGGGATGCTGACCATTGTGGCCACGAGGGCAATGAGGTTTGCCTTGAAAAGCTTCTTTTTGTGTCTGAGCACAAGTTTGTATAAAAGATGAAATGTGATTGTATTCATCCGTGTATCATAGTGTTTTTTTTTAAATATCTTCTAAAAAACAAACGGATATACTCAACTAGAAGCTAAAGTTAGGATTGCTTATGACAAATCGTTCAAAACTTTTGTTGCTCCTCTTTGCCGGTCTCATGATTCCGCCTGTCATGTGGCTGTTTATCCTCTTTTATACTCAGCTTTTCAATCTGGCGGAGCTTGTCGCTATTATATTCTCTGTTCCCATGATTGCCTACATTATTTTTGTGACTTCCGGTGTCATCTTTTTTTTCAACACCCAGCTAAAACATATCGAAGAGGCCGTATCACGTCAAAGCAGCTCTCTGCAGTGCGACAGGGCCCTTTCAAAACTGCCCTTATGGTTCCTCCTTGTACAGTTTCTCTACAGTTCTCTTGGACCTTCTGTCGTCCTTGCCGGCATGGACTTTGTTACCAGAGAACAGTTTTGGCTCTCTCAGCTTCTTGCCATCCCTCTCCTTCTGCTCTTCATCATCCCTATCTTCATCGCTTTTGTCTTGGCCCTGGAGAACTGGAGCAAAGTACTTCCCCTCTCCGACGAGTATCCCTTCATCTCTTTTGGGAAAAAGATGGTTGCCGCGATATTTACGACTGTTTTGGGGAATATCATCCTTTTGATACTCTTTAATATCACCATCTCTATCACGCACAGCGCGCTTAGCCTTGATGAACTGGTATTTAAAAACGTCTTCATCGGAACACTTGGCCTGATCATCTCTGCTCTTAACATCTACCTGCTTATCAAACAGGCCACGCGCGCGGTCGTGAGTATAACGGACTCCGTCTCACAGGACCGGAACGATCTAAGCAAGGTCATCAAAATAAACAGCAGAGACGAGACGGGTATTATGGCTCGCGGTATAAACAGCTTTATTTCCGAACTCTCCAATGCGATTCAAAACGCCAAGGGTATCTCCCGGACCAATCAAAACAGTTCGGAACATATGCACTCTATCTTTGCGCAGATCAAAAAGCGCGTGGATGAAGAGTTCCAGATCGTCAAGAAAACGACCGAACAGGCCCGCTCTATCCAGGAGATCGTCGATATCTCTACTGCCGACTTCAACAACACCAAAGAGAATATGCAAAGCGCCAATGATCAGCTGGACGAGGCAAAGAATGAGATCTACCATCTTATCAAAAGCGTCGGACAGAGTGTCGAACTCGAACACGCGATGAACTCCAAACTGGAGCAGCTCTCCACCGAGGCATCCCAGGTCAAGAGCGTCTTGAGTGTTATCAGTGATATTGCCGACCAGACCAATCTTTTGGCTCTCAATGCTGCCATAGAAGCTGCCAGAGCCGGAGAACATGGGCGCGGCTTTGCCGTTGTCGCCGACGAGGTGCGCAAACTGGCTGAACGCACGCAAAAAAGTCTGACCGAAATCAATGCGACTATCAATGTCATCGTCCAGTCCGTCACCGATGCGAGCGAACAGATGCGGAGCAATGCGCACAAGATCGAAGCACTCTCGGATATTTCCCAGAATGTAGAGACCAACATCAACAATACGGTCGAGACGATGAACAGGACCAACGCCTTGACCCAGAAAAGTGTCGAAAGCTCTCAAGAGATCTCGGATCACAGTTCGGACATGCTTTCGCAGATAGAGACACTTAACACCATCTCTCAGGCCAACAATCTAAGCATGCAGGAGCTCTCGAGTATCACCGAGGAACTTCACAGCGCCGCGAGTGAACTGCATACGAGACTCAATCATTTCAAGACCTAGTCCGATGTACCTAAGAGAGACTTCTTTTCCTTCAGCACTTAAGCCACTCTAGGCTATACTTTCACCATGATTGCCCAAGACTCCATAGACGCACTAAAAACCCGGCTTGATATTGTTGATGTTGTCGGCAACTACGTCGAACTCAAAAAAGCCGGCGCGAACTTTAAGGCGCCCTGTCCTTTTCATGATGAAAAAAGCCCGAGCTTTGTCGTCAGCCCCGCAAAACAGATCTATCACTGCTTTGGCTGCGGGGTAACCGGGGACCCGATCCGCTTTGTCATGGAGTATGAAAAACTCAACTATCCCGAGGCCATAGAGAAACTTGCCTCATACTACAACTTCTCTTTGCAATACACCCAGGGCACCCAAAAAAAGACAGATACCCGTCTTTTGGAAAAACTCAACGACTGGTACAAAACCCTTTTGGACTCTAATCCCGCGGCCCGGAGCTATCTTCAAGAACGCGGAATATTTGAATCCTCTATAGAGAAGTTCGGCATCGGCTATGCGCCGGCCTCCCAACAGACCATCACCTATCTAAAAAGTCATATGTTTGATCTCAAAGAGGGCATAGACCTCGGCGTGATCGGACAGGGCGACAATCACCTCTTTGCCCGTTTTATTGAGCGTATAACCTTCCCCATTCATGCGGCTAACGGCTCGCTAGTAGGCTTTGGCGGGCGTACGATCAGCGGTCATCAAGCCAAGTATGTCAACTCCCCCCAGACCAAGATCTTTAACAAGTCCCGTCTTCTGTATGCCTACAACCATGCCAAAGAGAGTATTTACAAGAACAAAGAGATGATCGTGACCGAAGGGTACTTGGATGTTGTCATGCTTCATCAGGCGGGCTTCAGCAATGCCGTAGCCACTCTCGGGACCGCACTGACGAGCGAGCATCTTCCTCTGCTCAGAAAGGGCGAACCTCGCATCACTATGGCCTATGACGGAGACAATGCGGGACTTAATGCTGCGATAAAAGCCTCCAAACTTCTCTCCGCAGCGGGGATGGACGGGGGCGTCGTCATCTTTGCCGAAGGCCTGGATCCTGCAGATATGGTTAAAAACTCTCAGATAGAAGAGTTGAACAAGCTTCTTCGCCACCCCAAACCCTTTATCGAGTTTGTATTGGAACAGAGTGTCCACGCCTATGACATGAACAACCCTAAGGCAAAGGAAGAAGCCCTTCATAGCGGGATAGCCTACCTGAAGACCCTCTCTCCACTTCTTCAAGAAGAGTACAGACCCTATCTGGCCGCCTTGCTCAATGTCAACAAGACGATAGTGCGTTTGCAAAAAGCGCCTCAAGATAGGCAGATGCCCCAGATGTCACAAAGCCTCACTCACGAAGACATCTGGGAACTAAGCCTAATCAAGACCGTTATCGAAATTCCCGGCGTTGCTGAAAACATCTTGGACTACCTCGACCCGTCCCAACTGCATTTGCATTCAAAAGAGTTCTCCCTCGCCCTGAACAACCGGTCCGAAGACCCGCTTTTGGTAAAAATAATGCTGAATGACAGTATCAAGCCCTTCAGGGAGGAAGATCTGAAAAATGAACTTCTCACCTTCTTAAGCAATTACTACAATAAAGAGCTCAAAAAAATAAACACCCGCCGCGATATGAGTTTTGAAAAAAAAGCTTTTTATATCCGCTCTTTCCGTGAAAAGATAAACAGGCTACGGCGCGGCGAACTTGTTCCTTTTCAGGTCTGAAAAGTAGACCGGCCTGCCTGTAATCAATACAGTTAGCTTAAGCTATCTCTTAAATACAAAAAAGTATACTCATTCAAACCTACTCTGAAACTACCTGCTGAAAAGGTGAACAGGCTCACTTTTTTAGCAATCCAGTAGATTAACAAGGAAGTGATATGGGTGTACCTTTCTCTTTTTACAACTTTTCCGGACTCGTCGACCTTCAACGCGGTATTTCCGAAAGACTCGACGATGTCCGTCTCGAGGCCTTTAGTATCCTCTACTGCGATTTCACCGGATTGGAGAAATCACAGATCGAAGAGAGCCTTGCACATGTTGTCCGTTCTTCGGACTCTTATGTACATAATGACAATGCTTACTTTTTCATTCTCTACCAAACAGACAAATACGGAGCTACCGTTGTCGCCAATATGTTCGAAGAGTTTTTTGCCAAATATATAAAGCATGATATTGTGAGTTATCCCAGAGACGGAGAGACCACCCAGGACCTTTTCGATGCTCTCCAGGCCAGCGTTAAAAAGCATTTGGATATCGATCTTGAATGCTTAGACCACAGCAGCCGTCAAAAGCCTACTCTCTAAACCTATAATACGAAGAACCCTGATAAAAGGCCAAAGCCTCGGATATCTCTGCCTCCCGAAGCGATTTTTTACTTGACTTACAGAAAAGGTTTTGCGGAGCTTCTTTAGAAAGAGCCTCTTTCGTCTTCACATCCTCTACTTTTTCTACGACACGCTTTATATCCTTCTTCACGACCACAATCTCTTCTTGGGGTCCGGAGACTTTTATCGGACTGACGGCGGCCAGCTCTTTTGTTATGTGCTTGGACTCATCTTCTTTCATCTTCTTCAGTGTACGTGCCTTCGCCATAAGCATGGCCTGCTGCATCTTTTGTCGGGGCTTCAATACCGGACCCTCCCTCTCAACGGTGATAAAAGCATTAGCCTGAACGCTTTCACGCACCTTGGCCAAGACAGAAGCGGCAGCAGCACGGGTCTGAAACTCCCCTATGAATACCTTATGATAGCCATCTATATGTTTTTGGGTATAGGGCAGGGAGATCTTCTTTACCCTCTGCATAAACTCCTCCGTAATAGAGCTCTTCTTCTTTACGCTTAAGACCTGAATCGAGTACCTGGCTTCTGCCCACAGCAGCGGTGCCAATAAGATAAGCCATAAAAAGTTTCGCATCATAACCCCTTTGTATGACTCCAAATCGACAAAAACAGATTTTGCTTTACAAAATATGCTCCAATAAGAGCGAATTAAGCCATAAACAACTATACTTTCCCTTCCAGTCTACGGGGAATTAGCTCAGCTGGGAGAGCGCTTCGCTGGCAGCGAAGAGGTCAGCGGTTCGATCCCGCTATTCTCCACCATCCACAACCACCTACACTACGAACTTTTATTATTTTCAGCTGTTTTTTTCATCTAACTTATTTCCCTACTGTTGATTGCCGCTCCATCAGGATAGCCTAGACTGTCTCCTTCTCCAATGAGAAATGAAGAGTGACCGCTTTTGACGCCTCCATCAAGGACTGCAGGGCGATATAAACACTGCGGTTTGTGTTCAGAAGCGATACGACGCTTGTCTCAGTGATCTGGTCTTCACCGACCAGAGA
>CAXGZT010000063.1:0-12659 GCA_964014335.1 uncultured Campylobacterales bacterium
CATCGATATGGCTGTTTACTATACGACCACCAAAGACGATATTGTCGCCGTCGTCGTGGACGATGAAACGACCTACCAGAATGCCGGAGAAGTAGAGAAGAAAGGTTTTGAGCTTCAAGCCGAGTACAATTTTGTTCCCTCTACCAAAATCGGTGCAAGCTATGCTTACAGCCGTTTCAAATACAAAGACCTGACTGAATGGGTAAGGAGCGGTCCGGCACTCAATCCGGTTGATCGTTCAGGGAACTACCTTCCGCATGTTCCTAAGAACCAGTATACACTCTATGCTTCTTACGGTCAGGCAGAGGGTATCCAGGCCTCTATTGAGAGTCAGACATGGGGTTCTTACTATACCGACAACTCAAATACGGCTAAACACGAAGGCTTTGAATACGTAACCAATGCCAACCTGGGTTACATCACCGGTCCTCACCGCGTCAATCTTTTTGTCAACAACCTCTTTGACAAAAAATATGCTGTTGCCGCCAAAGGTGACTCTTCGGAAGTCCTCTACACACCGGCAGCGCCGCGTACCGTAATGGCAACGTATACCTATCAATTCTAAAGGAAACTTATGAAGTATTTCATCACTGCCCTGCTCTTTTCCACACTGCTTCAGGCAGAAGGTTTCATCAACTGGCAGCCGCCGGTCGTCAAGGCCAAAAAGAGTGCCAAGCAGGATCACGGCGGGCATGGTGGAAGAAAAGCCAAACGGTTTCAGATTAATGAATTTGATCCCGCTGCAAGCAGTGAAATATTCTATCTTATGCCTACACTGGAGAAGCGAGAACTGAGCATAGAAGATGCTCTTATCTCTCTTCCTCGAACGGGCATGGAAAACTACCATGCTCTTGTCGTCAACCAGACCAAAGAAAAAAGCGTCAGCTCTTCTGTACGTTACATCTACTCCCACGGAAGGCCGTCCAAGGTCTCTCCGACCGAGATCACCCGGTTCCAAAAAAGCGAACTTGAAATAGCCCCTGTCCTTCTTCCCAAAGAGCATAATAACTATAAAGGCTCAAACACTTATAAGTTCGAGCTGCGTTTTAAAGGCGGAGTCCTTCCAAAACATACCGTCACATTCACCACCAGCAATGGCAGTGAAGAGACCTTTCAAAGCGATGAGTATGGCAAATTTTCTGTGACCATGCCAAACGACTTTAAGGATGTCAAGATGAAAAGACGCGCAAACCGGCCTGCAGAGTTTATTCTGGCAGCCGCCTATGGGCATGAAGGGATAGACTACGGCTCTACACTGGCGATGCCCTACTACGTCAACCCCATTGACTACTGGCAGACACAAGCACTCGCCGTCGTCTTGGTCGTTCTCGGTCTTATCACCGGTATTTTCATGTTCCGTAACATCCATAAAAAGAAAAAAAGGAAAGCCTAATGGATAAATTTCTCACACTGACGTGGTTCAGACGTCTGGTACAACTCTTCTTTTTTGTCATCATGGTCTACGGTTCTCTGTTTATGACGACCTTCTACAGTGAAGACAAGTTCACCGGTGCGCTGCCTGCGCTTTCATGTGCCTATGATCAGCAAAGCGGTGACTACTGTACCCTCATACCCTTTCAACACCAGATGGATCACCGTGTTTCAGGCTTCTTTACCGGTGATCTCAGCGTCATGCAGGCTCTGCTGCCGACGCTTATCACTCTGGGGACCTTCGTCATCCTTATCGTTATCCTTAACAAGGCTTTTTGCGGCTGGGTCTGTCCCCTCGGTTTTTTCCAGGAGATGGTCCACTCCCTGGGTGATAAGTTGGGATTCAAACGTTTTCATACCCTCAGTGCGTCTACTCTTAAAAAGGTACGCCCTATCAAGTGGCTGATGCTTGCCTTTCTTGTCTTCATCTTCCCGCTTCTGACGGGTATCGGCTTTCTCGGACACGAGTTCGGGGACCCTTTTTGCAGGATCTGTCCAAGCCGTATCCTTACGACACTGGCGGTCGGCGACACCTCACAGCTCTACATCGACAACTCGACTACGGGGTATATGGTTTTCTCTATCATCGCCGACCTTCTTTTCGGTCTTATGATAGCGATGGCACTGACGATAAAGCAGCCCTTTTGCCGTATCTGCCCTATGCTCGCGCTTCAAGCCGTCTTCAAAAAAGTCGGTCTTTTGCGTCTGGTCAAAAACGGTTCAAGCTCTTGCGAGAAGTGTGGCCTCTGCGCCAAGGTCTGCCCGACGGATATCATCGAGATCCAGGAGGTTGCCGATAAACCGACAAATATCACCTTTGCAGACTGTACACTCTGCGGTCTGTGTGTCGAGTTCTGTCCGGATGATGATGTCATGCAGCTGCAATATGCGGGCTTCCCTGTCTTCAAGTCATCAAAAGAGTACTTCAAGAAGCGCAACAAAGACCAAAGGAACTGGGAGAAAGTGACCTGGGCAGATGTGGCGCCTAAATAGATGGAGGGTCTGGCATACACTTCCCTTTTCCTTATAGGATTGAGCTACGGAGCAACCGCATGCATGCTCTCGTGTATGCCTTTTTTAAGCCCTATTTTATTGGCAAACTCGCGCTCGGTCTCTCACGCCATGGTCGTCGTCCTGCCCTTTAGTATGGGGCGTGTCGTCAGTTATATGCTGATGGCCATGCTCGCTTCGGTGAGTATGATGCAGGTCAAAAGTATCATCGATAATCCGGCTATATCTCAGGTGGTTTTAGGCTCGGCGACCATGCTTATCGCTCTTGTGATGTTTTATCGGACTTACTCTAAGAGTTCTTCTCACAACTGCTCTTCCAAGCCTACAAGCTCCAAGACAAGCATTTTCGGTTATTTTAGTATGGGGTTGGCCATATCCCTCAATCCCTGCGCACCCATAATGACGCTTATCGCGGCCGCTGCGAACAGCTCTTCATTGAGCAATGCGGCATTCATGGGCTTGTCATTCGGACTAGGAGCCATCGGTGCTACCCTGCTCTTCTACGGCTTTTTGATCTCCTCTGTCGCCAGAGAGATCGTCAGCCAGTTTGGACACCACAAAAAGAGCATTGAGCGCCTTGCCGCAATCCTGCTTGGAATAGTCGCCGTCTGCGTATTTAACGGATGGCTGATATTATAATAGCTCAGTATGCAGACAGTCCCTATTATTTTTGGGATTTTTAAGCACTCCTTCTCCCTTTTGGCTCTCTTTCTAATTAAGAATATATTCTATTGATGCAGGCTATACTAAACAAACTCCTCAATCTGTCCTTATGACAGCAAAAGGAAGAGCATGATAAAAAACGAGCACGTCACAAAGACTTATCAGATGGGTGAGGTTGATCTCACCGTTATCAAGGACATGAACATCTCCATTGGACACGGCGAGTTTGTTGCCATCGTCGGTCCCAGCGGAAGCGGTAAGAGTACCGTGCTTAACCTTTTGGGCTGTCTGGACAAACCTACCACAGGCAGGGTCATTATCGCAGACGTCGATGTCACGGAGCTAGACCGTACCGAACTGGCCCGTTTTCGAGGTGAAAAGATCGGTTTTATCTTTCAAAGCTTCAATCTTATCCCCGTTCTTTCGGTTTATGAGAATATCGAATATCCTCTTATCATGATCCAGAACCTTCCCGAATCCGAACGCCATAGACGCATCATACAGCTTCTCGAAGAGGTTGATATGCTGGATCAGAAAGAGAAGTTTCCCGATCAGCTCTCCGGGGGACAGCGTCAGCGTGTTGCCATCGCAAGAGCCCTGGTCACAGAGCCGAAGATCGTCTTTGCCGACGAGCCCACAGCCAACCTTGATACACGAACTTCACAACAGATCATTGCTTTGATGCGAAACATCCAGCAAGAGTTCAATACGACCTTTGTCTTTGCGACGCATGATGAGAAGATCGTTACGGCAGTAGACAGGATTATCACCATAGTCGACGGCGTTATTACGGATGACAGAAGGACTAGCCCATGAACAATATCATCAGGATCTCTTTTCGCAACCTGCTTCGAAACAGGCGTCGAACCCTTCTGACGGCAAGCCTTATCACTATCGGTGTGATGTTTGTTCTTATCTACTCTGCCTTAGCGGGCAGCTTCAAGGCCTATATGATAGGCCAGGTCACCGACTCTATGTTGGGCCATATCCAGATCCACAAAAAAGGGTATATCGCCTCTGTCGACAATCTTCCCCTGGACAAGAACCTCAACGAAAAACAGATTAAGAAGATCACACAGGCACTCGATCAGAACCCCTTTATAGAGAGCTACACCTTCAGACTCAAACTCGGCGCCATGCTCTCAAACTATGTCTCATCGACCAATGTCCGGCTCAACGGTATAGACCCCAAAAAAGAAGTGGCAAGCCTGCCTCTGTTTGCGGCGCGCATCAAGGGAAGCAATCCCGTATCTCTGGAGCAAGGCAGCATCATCGTGCCCGAGCTCGTTGCCAAAGGGATGAATGTCAAAAAAGAGAGCACTGTCGTCCTCGTCGCCACCAACCTGAAAGGCTCGGTCAACGGGCTTAACTTTAAGGTCTCGGGTACCATAGAACCCATCTCGGGTCCGGGTGGCCGCGATGGATATATCCATATCAAAGATGTAATCAAACTGCTTCGGCTGGATCGGGCTGAAGTGAGCGAGGTCGTGATCCGTTTAAAAGATGTAGAGATGCTTGAAAAAGCAGTGAAGAGCCTAAAACCCCTGAGCGAGATGAAAAACCAAAAAGGCAAAGCTCTCTTTGAACTGCACACATGGAAAAAACTCACTCCCTTTTACAATATCGTAAAGATGCTTGATCTTATGGATATCTCCATCAAGATCATCTTGATCTCCATTGTCCTGATCTCTGTCTTGAATGTGATGGTGATGAGCGTTTACGAACGTATAAAAGAGATCGGTACGATTGCCGCGATGGGAACATCCCCGGCGACGATTATCAAACTCTTCTTGAGCGAAGGATTGATGCTGGGAATATTCGGAACCCTTCTGGGCACACTCTTTTCCTATCTCATCATCTTGATCATCAACAGCGTTGGCATCACTTTTTCATTCGGACGCCAGGAAGACCTTCTCCTAAACCCGGTCTTGCAGATCAATGAGATGCTGCTCATCGGTGCTATCGTCATCTTTATCTCACTGGTCGCTTCTATCTCGCCTGCAATCAAAGCCGCCAATCTAAACCCTGTCGATGCTTTACGGCAAAACTAGGAGACGCATATGAAACACCTTGCCCTGCTTACAGCACTCAGCCTCTCACTGCTGGCAGAGGACATCCTGGAGACTATCGACAGGAACCTCACCCCAATCTCGGCGCAGATCTACAAAAAACTGGTCAATATTGAACCCGACGGAAGCAAGAAAGAGTTCCTGCTCTTTCAGGCCAAAAAAGACAAGGACAAGATGGTCTCTCTTTTTTTGGCACCCGACAGCGACAAAGGACGCTCTACCCTTCGTCTCGGGGAAAATATGTGGCTCTACATCCCCAATGTAGGACGCCCGATACGTATCACCTCTATGCAGTCCGTCGTCGGCGGGGTCTTCAATAACGCCGATATCATGCGTCTTGACTTTTCGACCGAGTACAATCTCGTCAAGTCCCAAGAGAACAGTGGGGGCAAGCTTCTTGAACTCAAGGCAAAGAACGAAACGGTAGCCTACGACAGACTCCTGATGCAGGTCGATACAGAGACGCTTACCCCGACAAACATAGAGTGCTACACCTCAACCGATATGCTGATCAAGACCATCCACTACAAGGAACCCAAAGACTTTGGCGACACAATCACCAGGCCCTCTGTAGTCGAGACAGTCTCGCCCCTGTACAAGGGTTATAAATCGATCATGATCTACGGAAAGGTCACACCGAAAGAGTTTCCTGACGAAGCCTTCACCCTGGACGCTCTTGCCAAAGCCTCTGAGCTCAGACGCTAAGGCTTCGAATGCTCCCTTCCCTTCTGCTCTTTGCTGCTCTTCTCACCCCCTTTGCGCTGGGAGATGATTACAGTTTTGATGCAGATGCCCTTGAAGAGATAGAGCCAAAATCATACGAATATAAGGGATATCTTAGAGCGGAAGAGAGGCTTCAGGACCTCAACAAGGAATCGCCCCTCTATATTCAAAGCGGTGATGACCGGGAGTACCAGAATAGTCTCCATCTCGAAGCCCTGCTGGAGTTTGCCTATTTTTATGAGAGCCTCACCTTTAAGACATCGCTTATGGGGAGCTATGACTATATTGAGAATCGGACGGCTGAAGATGAATATCCTCTCAACGAGCTCTATATTCAAAACAGCTTCAACCCCAATCATGCCCTTTTACTGGGAAAAGAGAGTCTCAAGTGGGGGAAGGGGTACTTTTTCAATCCCATAGCCTTTTTCGACAGACCTAAAGACCCTGTCCAGCCGACCTTGGCCAGAGAAGGGTTCAGTATCGCAAAATATAGCTACAACAAAAGTCTCCAGGGAAAGCTGAGGAATCTCTCATTCGACCTGCTCTACCTCAAAGCCGACAAAAACATCAACACCGACTACAGACTTCTAACGGACAATAAAAACTCCCACAATATCGGGGCACGGCTTTACCTACTTTGGTTTGACACAGACATTGACATTATTTACGATTATTCTGATGTTTCCAAGGACAAGGTAGGCATAGACTTCTCTAAGAACATTCAGACCAACTTTGAGATTCACGGGGAGTATGCCAAAGAGCTGGACGGACATTTCTCTTACCTTCTTGGGCTTCGCTATCTGAGTAATTTTGAACTGACCCTCATCTCCGAGTATCTTTATAACTCTCAGGGTCTGGACAAGGCAGAGATCGAAGCTCTTCCCGCCACCCCTCCCTTGGCTGCGAAAGATTATATGATCACTCTCTTCACCCAAAAAGAGCCCCTGGAGATACTTTACCTCAGTGTCTACTATAAAAACATTCTCAACCTTCAAGACAAGAGCCGCCAGGACAGACTGGGGTTTACCTATAGCTTTAAAAACGATATAGAGCTGGACCTCTCCTATAACATCAACAGCGGAGGCGAGAAGAGCGAGTTTGGTAAAAAGATTGTAGAGGACTTTATCTGGCTAAGGGGGACCTGGCTTTTTTGACCGCTAAACCTCTTTTGTCCTTAAAAAACCGATCAGACTCCGAGTGCAACGCTTGTAGGACTCTTCACATCTACGTACCTTAGCCATACTCAGACACCCCTCTATTGAAGCTGTGATAAACTCTGAGACCACTTTGACATCAAGGGCCTCCTGCAAAACCCCTCTCTTCACGGCATCTTCTAATGCCAGAGCGATATGGTCTGTCCAACGTTCAAACAGAGTATTGAGTACTCTTGAAAAATCCTCATCAAGGCCGCTCATCTCCTGAATGAGGTTGTTCAAAGGACACCCGTACTGAAAATCAAAGACCGCTTTTTCGGTAATATTCGCTCCCGGCAAGGCCCCTAGGAGCTCTTCAATCGCATCTATGGGGTTCTCCTTATGCTCAAGTGCAGGCTTCCAAAACTCTTCTATAAAGGCGCCAAGGACTATTTCTATCGTCTCAAGTGCCAACTCTTTTTTCGAACCGTAATGGTGATAAAGTCCGCCCTTTGAGGTGCCTGCCTTTTTAAGAAGGGCATTCAGGTTGGATGCGCTGTAGCCTTCATGATACAGCGACTCGAACATCGTCTGGATCAATCTCTCTTTTAGATCTTTTTTCATGCTTGTATTGTAGCTGGAGATTGCTTCATCCTTCTCTATGACCTCTACAAATCTCTTAGTGTCCGTCATCACTTTTTCTTTAGGCTTTTTAGGACCTCTAAAAACTGCTGGGGTTCAGCCCGTTTCGTAAAGTCTTCGTCTATAAAAGCATATTGGATAAAGCCTTGCTGATCTATCACATACAGCACGGTCAAGGGAAGCTCCCTGTTGTTCTTCTCATAATAGTCATACAAATCAAAACGCTTGTCCATCATCTCATACAGCGTCGGCTTCACAGTATAGACAATGTTGTATTGTCTTGCGATGGTGTTGTTCGTATCGCTTAGAAGCTCAAAACCTATCTCATTGTCCTCTTCGGTCTCTTTCCCCATCTGCGGGTTTTCAGGAGCAATGCCTACCATCTTGGCACCCATCTTTTTGATCTCTTCATCATAGGCTTGATAGTAAGCCAACTGCATGTTACAGTAGGGGCACCAGCCTCCGCGGTACCAAAACAGGACAAGAGGGCTCTCTTTCAGTGCTTCATAAAGCGTAAATGTCTCCCCCCGGATGTTTTTTAGAGTGAAGTCTATGGCCTTGTCACCGAGACGTGGAATCTTCTTTTTCATATGCAGAGCCTTCCTCTGCTGAAGGTCTTGTTCCACCTCGGTGATCGCCTTCGGGGATGCCTCTTCGAGAAAAAGCCTATAATGTGCATCCAACTCATTCTGCAGACTCTCTTGGGCCATCAGACCCATACTCATCAATACCATTAACAGACTTTTCATATTACCTCTTTCTTCATTTTCATAGCCTTGGGCTGACCTGTATGAATCTCCTCTATCTGCTCATCCAAGACATCCCTCCACTCTCTTTGCGGTTCATACCCCAAAAGCTCTTCTGCCTTCTTGTTATCCGTATCTGTATCCTCGAGCAGATGGATGATAGAAGGGACGATCAGAGGATCAGTCGGCATTATCGGGTCAAGCAGCTCCATCAACCTTGCAAAGGGATAAGCGATCAAGAAGGGGACAGAGAAATGCGGGTAGGGGTAGTTGTGTTTTTCATGTATATAAGAAAGCACCTCCTTAACCCTGGGAACTTCCTTGCCCATGATGTTAAACCCCTCAAAGTCATTCAGACTCTTGTCGCCGACTCCTGCTCTGACAAAGGCTTGGGCGATATCATCACCGCTTACAAGAGGCATCTGCGTATTGCCCCCTTTCACCAAAGGGACAAGATGTGTCTTCAGTCTTGGCAAAAGGATAGGCAATAGGCCCAGAGCATAATGCTTTCCGATAAAGAGTCCGCAACGCAGGTTGACTACCTTAAAACTGTGCTCTGCCTGTTGGCGCAGATGATCTTCGATCTGTACAACGCTATTCAGATGTGGCCAGAAGGAACGGAACCTCCCTTTTGCATTCGCATCAGCTGCCTGATCAGAAGGAGCGGCACTCAGTGTGGAAAGGTTTAGGTACTTTTTCACTCCAGCTTTCTTAGCCCTGTCTATGACCTCCAGACTTGGTCTCAGGTAAAGCTCATGGGAGAGTCTTTCCCCTCCAAACAAGGCTGCCCAAGAGGCAAGGTTTATCACTACGTCTACCCCGTCAAAAAGTCTCGAAAGATAAGTCTCATCTCTTAAATCCCCTATCCTCAGCTCCTCGTCCCGAAGTTCCTCCAAGAGCTTTAAAGGGTTTCTGCACCCCAGGATCATCTTAACGCCGGGCATCTTCTTTAAAGCAAGACTGGTATGCGTTCCCACGAAGCCGTTGGCCCCCAATACGAGGATGTTTTTCATATAAACTCCTTTACAAACCGTTTGGTCTGCAGAGGAATTCTATCACAAACCATTTGGTTTGTAAAGGGATCGCATGCCCTTATGCTCCTTAGACGGCTAAGGAAATATTAATCTTACAAGGTGTAACATAGTTATGTACGTACGAAAAACCTTGAGAAAGGAAGCCTATGACAAAAAGAATTTTTTTAACGGCTTTTGGTCTTGATTCACTGCTTCAGGCACACTCTAAAAAAGAGTTGAGTGAGGTCAGGCTTGAGAGTGAAACTCGATCGGGTGAGTACAGAAGAGGTCGTCTATAATAGTCTCTACTGTCAGTGACGGTTGCAAGGCAACACAGGTATTAAGATAGTACCTTTTAATACACATAGATGGAAAGAGCGTTATAGAACGTGAGAAGATGCAAACCTTGATCTCAGATATTGAGATATTGCGACCAGCCGCATACTATGAAGGGCATTGAACGCCTCTAGAACAGATCTTTTCTATCGCATTAGCGACTCCCTGGGTATAAGCCTTTTATCTCAGGACCTCAGGTCCTGGGATTCTCACTATAAAACAGACTTCATCTGCTTTCACCAGATAAACCTTCTATTTACCTAGTTTGACCGAAGAAACTTTTTTACCGCATAAAAGCTGCCATAGCCAGTTTTATAAAATCAATTTCGACTCTGGCGAATCTTATCCAGCCACTCACCCATCTTCTGTTCATACCCTATGGGCTTGAACTCAACGAACTTCAAATCTTTGCTCAGGTATTTCTGCTCGACCCAACCGCCGAAATCGTGGGGGTAGAGATAGTTCCTGTTCTGCTGCTGTATCGTTTTGGGTATCTCTAGGACATCCCCTGCCCTGATCGCGGCCTGGGCCTGATTGATAGCACTGTAGGCGGAGTTTGACTTGGGCGAAGCCGACAGATAGATAACGGCCTGGGAAAGGATGATGCGTGATTCCGGATATCCTATCTGTGCTACCGAGGTCATGGCCGAAGTACAAAGTGTCAACGCCTGGGGGTTTGCGTTTCCTATATCTTCCGAGGCCAAAATCACCAATCTTCTTGCGATAAAGGCGGGATTCTCTCCTCCCTCTATGAGACGGGCCAGATAATAGACTGCCGCATCCGGGTCTGAGCCCCGAATGGACTTTATCATTGCCGAGATAAGATCATAATGTACGCTTGCCTCGCCGGTTCCGTCATTGAGCGAATGCGGGCGCATTGCCTTTAGGTCTTCAAGTCTAATATCCTTTTTACCGACAGAGACGAACTCCAGGAGTTTCAGCATGGCTCTGGCATCGCCGTTGCTTGAGATGACCAGATAACGCATCGCCTCATCGTCCAGGGATAAACCTTCTTTGTCGCAGGCTCTCTTTGCCAGGATACGCAGGTCATCATCATTATGCGCCTTTAACTCAAACAACATCGAACGCGAACGCATGGCTGCCGTCAGACTAAAATAGGGGTTTTCCGTAGATGCCCCAATGACTAACACGGCGTTAGTCTCCATAACAGGAAGAAGAACTTCTTGCTGGTTTTTGGCTAAGCGGTGAACCTCGTCAATAAAGATAAGCGGTTTCTGCAGGGCATTTTCATATTGGGAAAAAATACGACGAAGCTGATCTATTTTTACCGATGTGGCATTGAACTCGTAAAAAGGAAGATCGAGTTCGTTTGCAATGATACGTGCTAGTGTTGTCTTTCCGCATCCCGGAGGTCCGTAAAAAAAAGAGTGTGGCATCTGTGCACTTTGTAGCAACTCTCTTAGGGGAGAACCTTTTGATACAAGATGGGTTTGTCCGACGAAGTCATCAAAGACCTTGGGACGGAGAAGATAGGTAAAGTCAGCCACGGTTAGAGCATGCCCCTTGTAATGAGATTAAAAAATCGGCTCATGAGACTACGCTTTTGTCGCCGCATAGAAATGTTTCAGGCAAGCCGCATCACCCTAAGCGTTGATTACTTTGATAATGATGTCACGTGCTTCCCGCGGACCGTCAAATTCACAAAAGAAGACCCCCTGCCACTCACCAAAAAGCGGAAGACCATCTACTACGGGGATGGATACCGAAGCCCCTGTCATAGCAGACTTCAGGTGACCCGCAGCATTTCCGCCCTTATGTGAATACTCTTGATCAGACAGATAGGTCTTCAAAAGTTTCAGATAGTCGCGGCGCAGGTTTTGGTCTATGTTTTCAAACAGGGTTATAGAAGCTGTCGTATGCGGAGTAAATACGACAACGATACCGTCTTTAATACCCGAAGTAATAACGGCTTCTTTTACCTCACCCGTGATGTTGATCATCTGTGTCGTGTGCTCTGTTTTTAACTGGAGCTTAGTCATCATAGTCATCCTTGTCATCTTTTAGAATATCTTGCAGTTTGTTCTTGACCTTAGCAATACGCTTGCGCTTATCCTTGTCCTCTTCCATAGCCTTGAGCTTTTCGGCATCTTTTTCCAGCCGAACCCTCTCTTTCTGCTCTTTCTCTTCTTTGCGTCTTTTGAAGTTTTCTCTTTGCGCATCCGTCTTGGTCATCTGGTCCACATAGTTTCGTACGCTCGCGTATTCACTGCGCGTCAGATAACGCGTTTTCCCGTCGGGGAGGTTGTTCAGTCCTATGCCCCCGTAGCTAAGGCGCTTGAGGTCAGCCACCTCCGCACCGAAGTGGGCGAAGAAACGTCGCAGTTCGCGGTTCTTTCCCTCGGTGATACTGACTTTTAAAATGGAATAGTTCTGCGAGTTTTTCTCCACTCTATACGCGGCAAAAGGGGCAAAGGTCATGGTTGTGACCTTGGAGAGCGAATGTGCACCCGCACTCGCATCTTCGAGTTCAAGGCCTTTTTTCATAGCCTCCTCCATCGCTTCCGTGACAGGACCTTTTATCTTGATCTTGTACAGGCGCTCAAGGTCCGAATTCATAAGGGTCGTTGCCACCACGGAAGAATCCGTTAGAAGCAAAAGCCCTTCAGAGGCATAATCGAGCCGTCCTACGGGAATAAAGTGCCTGAACTTATGATCCAGCGTATCGTATATGATCTTTCTACCGCGGGGGTCTTTTTTCGTGACCAGCTCACCCTTTCGCTTATTATATGCGATGACAGTGATAATATCTTTCGGCGATACTTTTTTGCCGTGAACATACACATCCGGAGTGGAGTCATCCTCGTGGGTCGCGGGGTGGTGGTCCACCTTGCCGTTCACGTTTAGGGCGGCGTGTAAGGCGGCCGCGTCCGG
>CAXGZT010000064.1:0-12545 GCA_964014335.1 uncultured Campylobacterales bacterium
GTGATGAAGCGGGTCGATCAATAGCCGCCTGCCAGTCGGCTGGCATACAGGTCAAAATGATTACCGGCGATCATGCGCTCACGGCGGCTACCATTGCTCAGAAAATTGGGCTAAGCAAAGCTGCGGCCACAGAAGAAACGACAGTTGTCCATACCGGTAGGGAACTGGAGGTGATGACTGATGACGAATTGATTGTGGCAGCAAGAAAAACATCCGTTTTTGCCCGCGTAACGCCCGAACAAAAATTGCGCCTGGTCAAGGCATTGCAAGCCGGTAATGAAGTCGTCGCGATGACAGGTGACGGGGTTAATGATGCGCCTGCTTTGCGTAAGGCAGATATAGGCATTGCGATGGGCATTACCGGCACCGAAGTCGCAAAAGAAGCCGCCGATATGGTGTTAACGGATGACAACTTTGCCACCATTGAAGCCGCTGTCGAAGAGGGGCGCGGGGTATTCGATAATCTTATCAAATTCCTTACCTGGATTTTGCCCACTAACGCCGGCCAGGGATTGGTCATTATCGCTGCGGTAACGCTCGCGCAGCCTTTACCGGTCCTGCCCGTACAGGCGCTGTGGATTAATATGACCACCGCAGTGTTGCTGGGGCTTGCGCTGGCTTTCGAGCCTCGTGAACCAGGAATTATGTGTCGACCCCCTCGCTCGCCAGGCAGTGCGATTCTGAGTGGCGAACTGGTTTTCCGAACTATTTTAGTCGGCTTGCTGCTACTTGTAGGCAGTTTTGGTCTGTTCGAGTGGGCATTATACCAGGGGGCTAGTAAAGCTGAAGCCCGAACCATAGCCGTCAATGTGTTTGCTGTAGGTCAATCTTTTTATCTGCTTAATTGCCGTTCATTGCGATTATCCATGCTTCGTATAGGGGTGTTTAGTAATCCGTGGATTTGGCTGGGCATTGCTGCAATGACTCTCGCCAGCCTGGCATTTACCTATCTGCCCATCATGAACAAGCTGTTTCATACCGCGCCCATTAGCCTGACTGACTGGCTGCATATTCTTGCAGTGGGGTTGGTTATTTATCTGGTTGTTACTTTCGAAAAAGGAATTCGTCTATGGCTGGGGCAACGTGTTGACAAAAAGGGGCAACAGAATAGAAAAATCCGCGATGTCTGAGTTATCCATAATGTATAACTAGACGTTAATCCTTAAATACTTGCCAGCTTGTACAAAAACTTCCTCTCTTTAAACGAGGGGATGTCCAGCTCCTGCCGGTACTTCGCGATGGAACGCCGTACCATCTGGACTCTGAAGCGCTCTTCTATCTTCTCGTGCAGGATCTTGTCGCTGAAGGGTTTCTCCCTGTCCTCGCTCTCGACGATACGCTGCATGAAGTGCTTGATCTCGGAGGTAGAGGTCTCACCGATGGCGTTGGAGAAGAAGTCCTTGAAGGCAAAGACGCCCTGCTCGCACTCAAGATACTTGTCGCTGATGGCCCTTGATATCGTCGACTCGTTAAAACCCAGGACGTCTGCTACGTCCTGAAGTTTAAGGGGCTTGAGTTCGCCTCCCATAAAGAAGTTGTACTGCTTCTCGATCAGAACGAGGGCGACATTATAAAGCGTGGCCTTTCGCAGGTCGAGCAGTTTGACCAGTTCCCTGGCCTCTTTGAACTTCTGCTTGGCGAAGTTGTCATGCTTGTCGATCATGTTTACGCTCAGGTCCGGATAGAAACTGTGGTTGATGCGGATCTTGAACTCATCCTCTTTGAACTCGATGAACATGTCCGGCAGGATGGCCGTCTCTGACTCCATATAGGCCAGTGCCGGCGGGTTTTTCATATGCTGGATCACCTCTTTGGCATCATGGATGCGCGGATGCTTCAAGAACTTGTCTATGTTTTCAAACTGCACGATAAGCGCACCCAGAAGGATGCTGAGCTCGTCGTCCACCTCCACCTCGTTGAGCTGAAAGAGAAAGGATTCCTTGTAGTCTACCGCACCGACGCCCGAAGGCTCAAGATAGGCAAAACGCTGGCGCACCCGTTCGACTTCGTAGACCGTAGTGTCGCACTGCTTGGCCACCTCTTTGAGATCACCCTCGAAATAACCCTCGTCATTGATGTAGAAGATGATCTGTTTGGCGATCTTTTGCGAGATCGGCGTGGGGAAAAGCGGCGCGGTGACCTGTTCGTCAAGTTTCTCGTAGAGTGACTGCGAGGAGACGCTCATCCACTCTATCTCGTCGCTTGAGGCATTGGAGACATGGTTCTGGTACTCCATATAGGCCGAATGCGACTGTTTCGACGAGCTTTCGGATATCTCGAAACCCGAAGAGACCTCCAGACAGGGATTCTCGTTCGTGATGACCTGGATATGCTTGTCCAAGTCGCTGAGCGAACACTGTAGCAGGGGCAGCCAGGTCTGCATGGAGAGCCGGGGCAGCTGTTTCTGTTTTAGATTAAAGGCTTGTTTCATTTTATATGCTTCTTTTTGGATTAAACCCTATATTATTATAGACTATATTTTTTCGTTAAAAGCAAGACTATGATGCTTTTTTAGGCTTTTGAATATTTCTATTCACAGCTCTTAATGCATATTTTGTTCTAGGGTTTTTCAGGGGAAGGACAAAATTGTCCTTATGAGGTTCTCCTGCAAGGCAGGAGGGTTGAAGCTTAGTACTTAAGGCGTACCAGTCCGTTTGGTTCGACGATCTTCATCTGGCAGGAGAGACGTGCTTTCGGGCTCGCTTCGTTAAGCATCTTCATCACCGTCACCTCCTTCTCCGTTACGGGGCTTAAAAACTCCATACCCGACTCTATCATTACGACACAGGTACCGCATTCGCCGTCACGGCAGCCAAAGGGAAGCGCGCTTCCCGAGGTTTCTACGATATCCTGGATCGTTTTTCCGGGCTTTACGTTCAAGGCCAAAAAGTCGTTCATTATCTCTACGCGTGTTGTCATTGTGTTCCTTCTCTAATCAAATGGTTTTATTAAAACGTCACTTTTAATAATACACTGGCAAGCAAGGCGAACCGGTGTCTGACGGTTAAACTGCTGGGCGATCTCCGCCTCTTTTTTTGTAATAGCAGACATCTCGACGAGGGTGTCGAGCTCTTTGTCTTCCATGTACACGGACTGTGCAGCTGCATCGTAATCCTCTTCGGTAGGGTCCATCGCCTCGCTCACGCTAAGGTCTTCGACCTTGACCGCACAGCTTCCGCAGGTCCCGTCTTTACAATCCGTGGGAATCTTCACTCCGTTGCTTTCGGCCGAACGCAACAATACGTCACCGTTACGGGCGATGACACGTTTGTCCATCTCTTCGCCAAAACCGCAAAAAATGGTGTTTACCATACTTTCTCCTTCGTCCTAAGAGTTATGGCTCTTAAGATCATTTTCAATCCCCAAAAAGAGGTTATTCTCCTTCTTTTTGAGATTGAGCGGCTTCTTTTGCAGCCGCGCGTTCGGCTCTGTGCTCTCTCAGCCACCGCAACTCCTCTTCTACCTCGTCATACCCGTCATGTTCGTCGATCGCGACGAGTTCGGCCTCGCGGCACCCGAAAGTGGCCCCCTCCTCTATGAAGTGCACCTCATAGATACGGATCACCTGCAAGAAGTCACCGATGACTTTAACGTAGCCTTCCGCCCCCGGTTGAACCAGGATGGCATCTTTGGCATGAAAAGGGTTGGTCCCGTCATTACGGATCGGTTTAAGCAGTCTGACACGCTGGCCTATACGAAAGACGGGAAGGATCTCGTCCTTAGTTGAAGCTGATACTTGGCTGGCTTGTGCATGCGTGAGTTCCATTTGTCACCTCCTCTATATCATTACACTCCGTCGAAGTGGAACAGGTCCCACAGGCAGAGGGGTTGTCATACATCGCCCATACGTCGGCAGCCGAGGGCGCGTACCCGTTTTCAAAGTTCTTATAGACAGAGATCAGTGCAAACTGGTAAAAGTCGAGAAGTTCCTGCTCTTCCAGGCCCTTCTGCTTTGCCGTGTCGATCATCTCTCCGAACTTTTTCATGATATGGAAACGTTTGACGTAGACAAGACGTTCGTCATACTCCAGATCGAAAAAGTCAAAATACTCTTCGGTATCCGTCAATGCTTCAAACTCTTCTATGGTACCCATCTCTCTTCCTTTGTTTTGATTTATGCAATTTTTCTTCTCACTGTTTCGGAACAATAGACTACAAAAATGTAGAGTTTAAAGCCCCATCTCCCTCTTGACCTGGGTCGCCCATGTGTTCACACGTGTATCCGTCAACTCTTCCTGGTTCACATCGTCTATGGCGAGACCTATGAACCTTCCCTCTTTTTCCGCCAAAGAGGCCTTGTAGTCATACCCCTCCGTCGACCAGTATCCGTACTCCGTGTCTGCACCGAGCCTGGAGAAGATGCTCTTCATCTTTGCCAGAGCCGAGATAAACTCTTCCCCGTGGCTCTCCTGGTCTCCCGCGCCGAAGAAGGCTACTTTTTTACCGCTGAAATCCGGTTCCTCGTTTTCCATCTCAAAGAGCGGGTCTACCCAGTCACGCTGAGGATCGCCCTGTCCCCATGTCGAACAGCCGATAAGCAGGACATCAAACTCCTCAAACTGCTCAAGGTCGTCGTAATCCTCTTCCATGTTGATCAGTTCGGCATCTTCAAAGAGTTCTTCGAGTTTCTCCGCTGCACCTTGGGTCGTTCCGCCGCTGCTTCCTACAAAAATTCCTATATTTGCCATACTCTCTCCTTAGCCCTTGCACGGTTTGTATTGTTCGTATATATCAAAAGCCCTGTCAAGGTATTTCTGTCCCTCTTCATAAAGCTTCTCTATGGTTCGAAAACCGAAACGGTGGGCATCTTTGAAATACTTGTCCACAAGTACGATCTTGTCTGCGATAACGATACAGCGGCCAAAGCCTTCATGACTCATCTCCATGACGACGTTGCACATCACGCCCGTCTTTCGCTCAAACTGCAGGGCGACTGCCTTAAAAATCATCTTGATCTCGCCGATAAGCATCTCGTCGATGTCCGCGATAATCGGGATAGCCTTCAGGTCCTCTTTTGTCTTGACATATTTTTTGCTTAACAGCTCCTCATCGCTCATCTTTGACCAGTTTCCGAACTGGTCTGTCGCTCTCAACTGGCGGATCAGTTCTTCTGTAAACGCGTTTTTGTCTATAACTTCACTCATGATTTTTCCTTTGATTTATATTGGCTCTTGGCGTGTCACTTGATATTCTGTAATTCCATTTTCAGCATGGAGAGGTTATTCAAAATGTTTGATACTGATTTCCTTAGGCTTCTTGAATCTTCAAGCAGTTCATCATCATTCATCTTCATCTGTTTATCTGATCTACTTCCTGTCGTTACAAAACCTGTAGGCAGGTTTTTGTTTTTAGGTATAGCTCCCATATCTTTTCTCCTTATCACTCAGCGGCCCAGCGTGCCAGACGCGGATCTTCTGTTGTTTCGATGTTCATAATTTTTTTGACCCATGGAGGCGGGTTGCCGTTGACCATAGTGACCAGTTCATTAAGCACATCTGCGATCTTGCGCGGTTCATTCACCTTCATCGGGTTGATCCCCGCACGGATCACCTTTGCCGCTGCCGTACCTCCGATAGACTCGCAGTACATCACATTGATACCCTTTAGTGCCTTGACCTTGAAATCCGTCTTGTCGTCACCGTTGAGTTTTGAGGTGTCTGTCTTGACGATGCCGTTAAGCTCGTACCCCTCTTTGGAGAGTCTGTAGACGACAAACTCTTTTGCGCCGCCGAAGTGGGCGTTGACCCTCTCCATGTCCTTTGATGCAAAAGCTACCAGCATCGCATCTTCCATCTTGATCGTACTCTCGACCGTAATCTTTGTTGATTCATCCATGATGTTTTACCTTTGTGTTTGATGTGTGTTTATGCATCATGCTTAACATGTCTTAATGCATTAGCGACTTCGAAGATAAAGCATGTGCTCCCTTCATACAGCTGGTCGTTCTTCAACTGGTTGCCCAGCTCTTCGTAGTTTGGAAAACCACGCAGGAGAAGGGCCGTGTCCTTACTGTTGTGCAATAAACGTTCTGCGTGAAAATTCGAGATGACCATATCCGCCTTTTCAAAAAAGGGTGTCGCGTCCTCAAGGTCACCGACAAAGACCTTTTCCGCCTTTATCTCTTCAAGCACAGGGGTGTAGTTCGTCGCGACCACCGCGTCTATCGTGCCACCTACGCTCTGCAGCAGTTCGCAGATGCCTATACACATATCGGGCTCGCCCGTCACGACAAAACGGGAAGAACCGATAAGAAAATGTGCATCCAGCATAGCGTCTTGCAATCTTCCTCTCCAGCGTTTGAGCAGGGGTCTGGGTTCTATTTGTCGGATTTTCATCAACTCTACGACAAAATTGTCGTTCATCTCCAAACCCATCAAGTGGTTGAAATGAATATGTTTTATCTCGGGGTTCTTCTCTAAAAGGGCTTTTGAAGCTGTTTTCATAGACTCGCCGATAGAGATCACCGTAGCGGACGAGGCCAGGCCGCGTATATCCTTCTATGCTGATGGCGCCAGTGCCCAGTTTTCCCTGCCCTTCGCTCAGGTATCCGTCCAGCGAGGTGGAAAGATCAGGAAGGGCATAGGTCTCAAAGCCGAACCCTTCGCATGCCTCCTTTATCTTCTCGATCTCCGCAGGCTGCATACTCACATGCGGAAGGATGAGCAGCTTGTTGGCCTTAAATTCTGTGCTCTCTTCGGTGTGCTGCTCGATGAGAGCCTTGACCGTCAAAGCCCAGCCGCTTTGCATACCTCCCTCGTAATCAGGCGTATTGACGTAGCAGTAGGGTATCTCTATATGCATACCCACTCCGCGTACGTCATCTCCCTTAGTCTCGGTAAGACCCGTCGTATGAAGCCCGATCAATTCGGGCTTCATACCCTTGTTCTTCTTCGTAATGTTTTCTATGGAGAGAAGGATAGAGTAGTCCCCGCCGTCCAAGACAGCCGTAATATCGCTGACGGAGGTGTTATACATGGGGATGGGCTCGTTAAAATGGCGGGTATAAAAGACCTTCGTGTATGATGCACACCCCTGGGAAGCATGCATCAGCGGAAGACAGTTTTTTATGCCCATATAGGCCAAAGCTGCTCCCATGGGCTGCGAGTGCTTGATGGGGTTGACCTGGAGGGGTTTGTGCTCTTTGCGCGAGAGTTCATACTCCATCAGACCACCTCCCACGGGGCTTTTGCCGCGACGTTGGCGAAGACAGGGTTCTCAAAGGCGTACTTCAGGTCTTGCGCAAGGTTCAGCAGACCCTCGTACCCCCCGTAACTCACTTTTTTCTCCTGGTTCACATCGATAAAGGAGATCTTTTTCTTAATCGCCGTATAAAGGCTCCTCCCCCCGGCGAGAAGGATATGCGCACCGCGCTCGTCGATGACCTTGGCCTGCTGAGAAGCCGGTGATTTCATCAAAAGTCCGCTCTCTCCGAGATACTCCCGCGCTTTGGCGATATCGTCCTCGGTCGATTTTCTGATCGACGTCGCCACCACTTCTATGCCGAGGTCCTGAAGACCCGAAGCGATGGACCAGGCCTTGTTCCCGCCCGTATTCAGTACCGCTTTCTTGCCTGCAAAAGCCTTTTTGAAAGGTATAAGCCTCTCTTCAAGCTTTGCATCTTCTTCGGCGATGACCTCTTCCGCCCTGGCGATAAGCTTAGGGTCGCCCAAGGCCTTTACGATCTCCCTGATGGCAAAAGAGGTGTCGCGGCGGCCGTAAAAGGAGACCGAGATCCAGGGGATATCATACTGCTCTTTCATCTTTCGACACAGCGTGATCAAAGACTTCGCGCAGACGATGACATTGAGTTTGGCCCTGTGCGCCGTCCGTATGGAACCGACGCGGCCGTCCCCGCTCATACTGGAGAGGACCCGGATACCGATCTTTTCGAAAATCGGTAGATACTGCCACATATCGCCGGTCACGTTATAGTCCCCGATAAGGTTGATGTCATAATCCGTCGTGATTTCGGGCTCTTTAGTACCGATCAGGTGTTCTAGGACCGCCTCGCCCGCCAGACGCGAACCGAGGTTTTTTCCGCCGACAAAACCCGGGGCATGCACGGGTACGACGGGCACTCCGTGTTTTTCGCTTCCGAGCTTACAGGTCATATCGATATCATCGCCGACCAGGGCCGTCACACAGGTCGAATAGACGAAGATCGCTTCCGGAGCGTACTGCTCCATGACAAAATCGATGGAGTCTTCCAAACGCTTGTCTCCGCCAAAGATGACGTCATTGGTCGTGATCCCTGTTGTAAAACCCATAAAGGTGTGGTTCCTTCCCTCATAGGAGCTCAGAGTCTCCCGCGTCTCCCAGGAAGCGCCCAGACAGGTCTGAGGCCCATGCACCAGGTGTACGGCATCTGCATAGGGAAAGAGTGAGATCTGAGCCCCGTCAAAGGCACACCCCCCTGCCGCAAGTCCGGGTTTTGGTTTATCACAGCCTTCGCCGGGTTTCTTGTCTTTGGAATGAGAGCAGGCGCTCTCATTGAGCAACTCTTTGATCTTTGCGCGATTTACCATGGTATACTCCTAAGATTGCTATCTATAGTGAGTAAAGCCGTTCATCTACTGACTTTATTACTATTTTTATATGGTAACTGCAAGATTTGTTCGAGACGGACACTTATCTAATAAATTTTTTTAAAAAAGGTTGGCAATGCAGGTCAAAGAAGTCTTTTCGCCTCAGGAGATAAAAACCGTTGAAAAACTCGCTTTTGAGATATGGAATGAATATTACCCTTCTATTATCGGTCAAGAGCAGGTGGATTATATGCTGGCACACTTTCAAAGGGCTCAGTTCATCATCGAGCAGATGAGGGATTCCTATCACTACTTTCTTCTTTTTGAAGATGAGACACCCATCGGTTACATCTCTGTGCAAAGACAAGAGTATGCTCTCTTTTTAAGTAAGCTTTACATCAAAAAAGATGCCCGCCAGAAAGGCTATGCCAAAGAAGCCATAGAGTTTGTTAAAAGGTTTGCCCTCATCCACGAACTCTCTCATATCTCACTCACCGTCAACAAGCACAATGCCATTGCCATCCTTGCCTACGAGAGGCTGGGTTTCAAAAAGAGAGGCTCTCTCGTTCAAGACATAGGCGAGGGTTTCAAGATGGACGACTTCTGCTTTGAACTCAGTGCTGAACGCGAAGAGAGACCTTGAAGCGTTCATTTATATCACCTCTTCACTCTCTATCTTGATACGGCCGTCCTCTTGTTAAAAATCGAAAATATCATCCAGAACAGATTCACTATTCTCTTCATTCACCTCATCATATAAATTCAGGGTCATTTTTATCTGAGAGAGGTCAGCCCTTAAAGACTCATCCATAAAGTGGAGCTCTTCGCCCCCTTTGATAAACAGACTCTCCTGCCAGTACCAGAGATTATTGATAAAGGATTGTAATAGCCTTTTTAAATCCATGCCCAGGCTCAGACACTCCTCACTGTACAAAGACAAGATAATTGAGAGTTCGGCAACATTACTGTTCATAATGTTTAACTGGGGATAAGATTGTAAAATACTTGCGTAGCAAGAAAGAGTATCCTGATAATCAGCTATCTCATTGACATATATCCTATTATAGTTGCCATCTTTCACCTTTTCAATGCAAGCTATCATATCATTCAAGTCATCCTGGCGGATAAAGTCATAAACCTTATATCTAACCGCCTGAACTTTCTCGGCCGCTGCCATTACTCTTCGGCTGTTTTTATCGATAGGATAACTCAAGATATTTTCTTCGTGTTTATAGGGAAAGTTTAAAACTTCCAGCCTTTTAACAAACTTGTTTATGATAGCATCGATGCTTGTCTCAATAAATAAAATGTATTTTTCACTCGACTCTTTAAGGGAGATATTTATGTATCTCAAAGGAGACAGAAGCTGTCTGTTAACACTGAGCAAATTATACAGACGTGCAAAACGATCATAGGTACTTTCATTGTTTTCCAAGTTAAGACGGAAAATAAAATATGACCAAAAATCATCCAGATCTTTTTCTGATTTAATGTTAAAAGTAGTCGTATACGCATAAAGCTCATCTTTTTGTTCAGCAGACATCTTTTACCTCCTTAAATCTTGTAATGCCGATGAACATCACCCTAAAACAGATAGTCATTTTTATTAAACCCCCGATATTTCTTTTTTACTTCAGATACTGCAATTATGATACTAGCTATAAGGTTTGCTTGTTCTCTCTTTTCCCGGGAACGCAATATGCATTTTGAGCGATAAAAGGAAAAGTTAATGGAATATCATCTCATTATTGAAAAGCTATGCTCCTGTGCAAAAAAAGAGGGGATGGATCAAGTCCTCAGTTTCGAGACAAAGCAGAGTGCACAAAATGCCGCCGAGACACAACTCTCCTATATCAAGAACAGTTTTTGCGGAAAACACAGTTTCGACATCACTGAAGTCGATGATCATTATGTGATCGGCATGCTTGGCGGTGGTTGCGGATGCGGTACACACGAGAAACATTAATTCTTTTTTTTCATAAAAGAATAAAGCGTCGGGGCATATAATTGAACCCAGAGGAGAGATTATGTCCTTATCAAAGTTTGAAGCCGTCTTATGCGATCTCGGCGGTGTCTTGTATGTCGGGGAGACCCCTATAAAAGGGGCAGTAGAAGCCGTCCAGGCCATAAAACGAAACTATCCTATACGCTTTATAACCAACACCACCCAAAAACGCAGCGAGCAGGTATCCGCCTCCTTGCGAAAGATGGGCTTTGATATTCACTCTCATGAGATCATTACCGCCTTGGATGTGACCAAGAGGTACCTGCAGGAACAGCGCAGCAGCGCCTACTACCTTCTAACGGACGAGGCCGAGAGCTATTTTGACGACATCTCTTTTGAAAACATCGGTTTTGTCGTCGTCGGTGACGCCCAGGACAACTTCAGCTATAAAAGACTCAATACGGCCTTCAGGCACCTGCAAAGGGGGGCCAGACTGATCGCTGCGGCAAAAAACCGTTATTTTAAAGACAGCGACAATATACTGAGCATGGATGCAGGCGGTTTTGTGCAGGCCTTGGAGTATGCCAGTGATACGCGGGCCAAGGTCATCGGCAAACCCAGTGAAGAGTTCTACCGCCTCGCCTGCAGTGCCATAGGGTTCAGACCCGCAGACTGCATCATGATCGGTGATGACATCGAAAGCGATGTAGGCGGCGCCAAAGAGGCGGGTCTGCAGAGCGTCCTTGTAAAAACGGGAAAGTTTAGAGCAGAAGATCTGAACAAGGGTATTCAGCCTGATATCGTACTGGATTCCATAAGAGACTTTATGCCTTGATCATCCTCAACCTTTGTCTGCTAGAACGATATATGTATTAAGTAAGGTATCTTATGCATTTTGGTCTATTAAACGGGCAAGGAGAGACCCTTTTTTTATACTTCTTAGATGTACAAAAAAGGGGCTCTCATGCCGACTTACCACCTCCTTCACTTGAACCGTCAGGCCTATATCAATTCGACTTCCAAGATCAGCGATGAAAAGACCCTAAGCTTTTCCAAGATGTCTTTAGATTGGTGGGACAGACATTTTAGCTGGAAAGCACATGGCTGCGTAGTCTTGGCAGACGTTCACGGACAGCATCTGTGTTACATCTTCTACAAAATTGACCGTTATCATCAGTATATGACAATTCACAATATTTTCACTCCTCTCGTCGAGAGACGAAAGGGGTATGCTAAAGAACTACTCAAGATGATCTTTGACACGGCAGTCTCAGAGCGTGTAAGACGTTTCAGACTTTCGTCCATCTCAAATTCACTCGACTTTTATCTCGCCTTGGGTTTTATCTACTGGGGACTAAACAGTGTCGGAGACTATTACTGTGATCTTCCCATGCCTGCAAACGGTCTTGCCGGTCTACAGGGAATGACAGACCAACTGGATATGGACAGGCTTGTCGGCTCTCATCTTGTCAGTATCTTGAATAAAGTTAAAGACAATGATACAAATCTAAGCCCTGAACAGTCAAAACGGTATGAACAGGACAAAGTGAAGATGGATGGAAACTACAGGTTCCTTGCTCTGGGTCTGCATCATCAGAAACATAGTGTATAAGAGACTCGAAAAGGGATAAGAAGAACATTCCCGCCTTACTCGCCGCCTTTTTTTAGAACACCGTGACCCAGGAGCCGATGTTGAGATGATATAGCAGTTGAATTCATCATACCCTATCCATACCTACGGCGTTCAAATACAACTCTTGCCTGTCTGAATCTTGATAGAATCCCAATTGCATATTGTGATCAATAAGGATAATTATGCGAGACATACGAGAGTGGGCCAAGACCCACAACTTTGACTTGGACAGGATCAATATGCGCTCGGAACATGGGAATACCGCCTTAATGCGTGCGGCAATCGAAGGCGACCTTGAAGTAGCCAAGACGCTTTTGCAGATGAGTGCAGACTGCAGCCTGAAAAACGACGATGGCAACCAGGCCCTGTGGCTGGCCTGTTTCAGCGAGAATCCTGGCCCTGTCTCTTATACACATCTGACGCTGCCGACGAAAGTGTCGGT
>CAXGZT010000065.1:0-12377 GCA_964014335.1 uncultured Campylobacterales bacterium
TGGGTCTCGTGGGCTCGGAGATGTGTATAAGAGACAGGATTATCACGGCACGGGAAGGAAAACTTCTTTTTGAAAATTATGGAAAAGGCTTGGACGAGCCGCTCTCCTATTATCTCGAACCTTTTACAAAATCGCATAAGGCCGTACAAAGTTTCGGTCTGGGACTCTATATCGTTAACGCTATTATCCAGTCTCATGGCTATGAGCTGAAGTACGAGTATCTTAATGGCTGGAACCGTTTTTGGTTTGAGTTGAAGTAAGGTCGGATTCAAGCAGTCAGTGAGCTACTGCTCATTTTCCATAAGGCCATCGATCTCGTTTATCTTAAGAATAAGCCCCTTAATATCTTCATGATTAAGCTTAGCCCCCTCTCCGGCCTGAATGATAGCCTGAATGATGATAGAGATGGAAGCATGAATATCCGAAAGGCTTTTTTGCGTGCGTTCGGCCAGTTTTCTTACCTCGTCTGCGACAACGGCAAAACCGCGTCCGTGCTCTCCCGCACGGGCTGCTTCGATAGCAGCATTGAGCGCGAGCAGGTTGGTCTGGTCTGCAATATCTCCGATTACGCTCAAGATGCCCTTGATGGCTTCTGTATCATGTACGAGCTGGTCAAATTGGAGCTGGAATTCATCTTGTTTCTGGGCTGATGCATCGAGGGAAATATGCAGCGCTTGAATCTCCTCTTTTAAGGGTTCACACTTTGAAAGCGTGCTCTTCTGTATTACTGTACTCCTTCTGTTCTCTTCAAGTTCGTTCTCAAGGCTTGAGAGTTTGGCATTGAGCTCATGAGTGGTCTCTTTTGCCTGGTTTAGCTCTTTTATCAGGCTTTCTCTCTCTTTTGCCGTGTTTTGCTCAAGGCTATACTGCTGCTCTTTTATATGAACAAGACGCTCCTGAGCAGAGCCCAGTTCCTCTTTGTCTTGATCTATCTGTGCGGAGATCTCCTCGAATATATCTTGACTTTCTCCCGCGCCGGCAAGAGTGTTGAGGCTTTTTTCAAGGTAGTAATAGAGTGACCAGAGTAGTCCAAGAATAATAAGCGTAAATAGAGAGATGAAGATGATGAAAACAAGATGGTTCTGTTCCTGAACCGGTTGTGACAGAAAACGGTTTTTCTGCCTAACAAGTTCCAGACCGCGTTCGCTCATCTTCTCATATTCGCTTTGAAGCTGTGTGATGATCTGCGCTTCGGAGAAAGAGAGCTCCTCAACAATAGCATTGATATGAGAATGCATCTTCTCCCGCAGAGCATCTACTCTTTTATCAGCCTGGATGTCAAAACTCAGGGCAGAGGAGATATTCTCATGACTGGCAAGAATAAGATAGATCAGGGGCAGCCTCTCTTCGGCTTTAAGTGTTGTGTTAAGTCTGTCGCTGAGTCTGTTGAGTTCTCTGTAGCTCTGTTCAAACTCTTTAGTATCGAGCTCTTGGGAAAAACTCTTGAGGGAGTCTTGAGGCAGAAGCAGCAGATAGGCAATGCTGCCAAGACTAAGGACGAGGATAAGAGCAGTAAGGAGCATAAATCTGGTTTTTATTATATTCATGCTTTTCTAAAGCATATTTTATGCCACAGTGGCTACAATCATAAGATGAAAAAAGAGATATTGATAACAAATGATGACGGTTTTGATGCTGAGGGTCTGAAAGCGCTTATAGAGGCCTTGAAAGATCTGGCCCATCTGACTATAGTCGCGCCCTCGAGTGAAAAATCAGCCTGCGGACACTCTCTTACCCTGACACACCCGCTTCGATTTGTTCAAGTCGATGACGACTTCTTTAAACTTGATGACGGGACACCCAGCGATTGTGTCTATTTGGCCTTGCATTCGCTCTACGGGGAGGAAAAACCTGACCTTCTTATCAGCGGCATAAACCGCGGTGCAAACCTGGGAGAAGACATTACCTATTCGGGTACAGTCGCCGGAGCTATGGAAGCGGTGCTTCACGGGGTTCCTGCTATCGCGATATCTCAGGTTCTGGGAATGTCGCAGCACAGTGCGGATGTGGATTACTCTTTGGCTCAAAAAGTGATTCGTGATATCGTCTCCAAGGTCTTTGAAGGCGAGTTTCCTCTGCCACACAGAGAACTTCTTAACATCAACGTGCCTCCGCATACAAGCAATATAAATTATGAGATCACCTATGCAGGCTACAGGTTTTACGAGAATGATGCACACTTGCACCGAAACCCGCGTGCAGAAGAGTTTTGGTGGTTGGGACTTCATCCGCTTCAATGGAAACAGCGGGAGTTTGAGGGGACGACGGACTTTGACGCGATCGAACAGGGGAAGGTCTCGCTTACCCCGGTCATGCTGGATCTTACAGCCTATAAATCTCTGGACAGACTGAAGGCCTTCCTTGCCTAGGTTCGAACGCTCGCGAATGCTTCTGGGAGACGATTTCGAAAAACTCCCCTCGGCCAAGATCTTGCTCTTGGGCGTAGGGGGAGTAGGAAGTTTTTGTCTGGACTGCCTGTATAGAAACGGGATACACGATATCACTATCATCGATTTTGACAGCTATGATGTGAGCAATCAAAACCGTCAGATGTGGTCTGAGCTGCATGAGGGAGAGTCCAAGGTAAAAGCCCTGAAAGAGCATTATCCCGAGATCAAGATCATGGAGATGAAAATCACGAAAGAGTGGGTGGAAGCCTTCGATTTTGGACCGTATGACCTGGTCTTGGATGCTATTGACGATATTCATGCCAAGCTGGCACTGGCCCAAAAGTGTTATAAGAAACTTATCTCGGCGACAGGCTCGGCAAAGCGACTCGATCCCACGAAAATAGAGGTCGCGACGATCTGGAAGACACACGGGGACAGGTTCGCGTCCAAGATACGCTACGAGTTGAAAAAACGCCGTTTCAGTAAAAAATATCCGGTTGTCTTCTCGTCCGAACCGGCTCGAACCAAGGTAAAAGGAAGTTTCGTCGGTGTGACCGGTGCCTTCGGTATGACGATGTGCTCTTTGGCGATTCAAAAAATCCTGGAAAAATGAAACAGACTGTCCGTTCGATCTCTTTGGAGAATGCCTCCTGGTTAAATTATTCTCCCTTAGGAAAAAGAGAGCTTTTAGGGAAAGTCGTCCTGCTTGATTTCTTCAGCTACTGCTGCATAAACTGTCTGAATGTCCTGGAAGAGCTGAAGCGTTTGGAAGATGAGTTCAAGAAGGAGCTTCTTGTCATCGGCATACATTCGGGAAAACACCCGCATGAAAAAGAAGATGAGGCTATTTTGGACGCTATGAGGCGCTATAAGATAAAGCACTGCGTGATCAATGATGCGGATATGAAACTTTGGGACGGGTACGGGATAAAGGCTTGGCCGACGATGGTCTTGATTGATCCCCAGGCTTATGTCGTCAAGCAGTACCAAGGCGAAGGGCATCTTGAAGAACTAAGAAGAGATATCAAGCGTTTAACATCAGGACATGAACTCAGCAATAAAACGTTTATACCACAGAAAGAGAAAGAAGAAAAAAGAGTATTGGAGTATCCGCAAAAGATACTGGCCTCACAGGAGTATCTTTTTGTCTCTCATTCAGATGAGGTACTTGTATGCTCTTATGAGGGAGAGATACTTCATAAGATAACTGAACTCGGAGAACCTCAGGGTATGGTCTATATCAACCAAACACTCTACATAGCATTAAGAGCAGGGAACTGCATTATCGAAGTCAATGAAAACTTTTCAAAGAGATCTATATGGCGTAAGGAGCTGCGAAACCCTTATGACCTGGAGACGGACGGCGAACTCTTGTATGTGGCCATGGCAGGTGCGCATCAGATCAAGAGCTATGACTTAAAGAGTAAGGAAGAACGCATATCAATAGGGCAAGAAAACTCCGAATCTTTGTATGATGGAGCCTTTGACGAGGCTGTCTTGGCACAACCTAGTGGATTGGGAAGATTAGAAGATGAACTGTGGTTTGTCGATAGTGAAAGTTCAAGTCTGCGGTGTGCATCCTATGGTGAGGTGAAATCGCATATTTATGACAGTGATGAACTGCAACACCCTCTGGATCTATGCGTAGGAAGATACGGGGAGGGATGCGGTGGAGGACGAATCTTCATAGCTGACAGCTACAATAATAAAATAAAAGTGTATAATCCTCAGACAGATGAACTCATAAACCTGATAGAGGGTTTGGATGAGCCCTCAGGTATCAGTAAGAAAGAGTGCAAATTATATATTTGTAACACCAACAGGCATGAGATCATTCTCTTTGATCTTTCACAGATGCAAAGAACAGTCTTGGTATTAAAGGAATAAGAGTTGAAACTACTTGTATCTGCGCTAGAGCACTCAGCAAATATTCACTTAAAGGCTTTAACAGACGAACTTAGCGAGGACGTTGAGTTTATAGGGATCTTTGATAAAGAGCTGGGTGATCCGATCGTTGACCTGAGCTCTTTGGCAATCATGGGTTTTGTTGATGCGGTAAAAAAGCTTCGTTTCTTTTTCAAACTTGCAGATGAGATGTTAGAACTTGCAAAAGACGCAGATAAGGTTCTTCTGATGGACTCATCCGGATTTAACCTCCCTCTTGCAAAAAAGATCCGTAAAAAATATCCTGAAAAAGAGATCATCTATTATATCTTGCCTCAAGCATGGGCGTGGAAGAAAAAACGTATCCCCGTCCTGGAGAGGACGGTAACGCATCTGTGCTCTATTCTGCCTTTTGAGCAGGAGTATTACTCCAAGAGCGCGCCGATCTCATATGTCGGTCACCCTCTGCTTGATGAGATAAAAGAGTACAAACAGGCGCTTACGAATAATGGAATAATCAGCTTTATGCCGGGAAGTCGTAAGGGTGAGATAACAAAGCTTATGCCTGTCTTCAGAGAACTTGTAAAAAAGATAGATGCGAAGGCGTGTCTCATCATCCCGCCCCATTTTAGCAAAGAGTATATCGGTGAGGTATATGGCGACATTTCGCAGTTTGAGGTCACCCGTGAAGTGCATAAGACGCTTTATGAGAGTGATTTTGCATTTGTATGCAGTGGAACGGCGACCTTGGAGGCTGCTCTTGTCGGAGTTCCGCTTGTACTCGCTTACAGGGCGAAGCCTCTAGACTATTTTTTAGCTTCGAGGCTCGTTAAACTAAACTATATCGGTCTTGGAAACATCATGTTTGACAAGTTCTTGTCCAGACCGCTCTACCCGGAGTTTATCCAGGATGAAGTTACTGCAGATAATCTCTTACAAGCCTATAGACAGATGGACAGAGAGAAATTCATCCAGGATGCAAAGAGCCTAAGAGGATATCTAAACCACGGAAGTTCGCAGAGCGTATCTAAAATAATAGAGGATAAAAATGGCAATTAATTTTATAGACCTAAAAGCACAATACAGAGAGTATGAAAACGAGATAGATGCAGCGATAAAGGATGTATGTGTCAATGCGCAGTTTATCGGTGGTTCTAAGCATCAGGAATTTGAAAGAAACCTCTCCTCTTATGTCGGTGTTAAACACGCCATTGGATGCAGCAGCGGGACAGATGCACTTCTTTTGTCTCTGATGGCCTTGGATATCAAAGAGGGTGACGAGGTGATTACGACACCTTTTACCTTTATCGCAACTGCCGAGGTGATTTCATTTTTGGGAGCAAAACCCGTCTTTGTTGATATAGATGAGAAAAGTTATAATATCGATGCAGACAGAGTGGAAGCCGTAATCACGGATAAGACAAGGGCGATTATGCCTGTATCCTTATATGGACAATGTGCTGATATGTCAAAAATAAATGAGATCGCATCAAAGCATAATATCACTGTTGTAGAAGACGCCTGCCAAAGTTTTGGTGCGACTCAAAAGGGCAAAAGGTCGTGCGGACTCTCGGACATAGGCTGTACAAGTTTTTTCCCTTCGAAACCTCTTGGCGGATATGGAGACGGCGGTGCGATCTTTACCGACAGTGATGAGACGGCAGCAAAGATTAGAATGCTTCTAAACCATGGTCAAAATGAGAGGTACAAGCACAAATATATCGGTATCAATGGCCGTCTGGATGCGATTCAAGCAGCCGTTTTGGGTGTGAAACTAAAATATTTTGATAACGAAGTGAAAAAGCGTGAAGAGATCGGTAGAAGGTATAGTGAGATGTTAGCAGATGCAGACGTCATCACTCCTTTTATAGAAGAGAACAACAGCTCTGTATATGCCCAATACTCAATTCGCGTAAAAGATCGTGAAAAGATGGTTGAGAAACTGAGCCAAGCCGGTGTGCCGACGGCCGTTCACTACCCGATGCCTCTTCATCTTCAAGAAGCTTTTGCGGGTCTCGGTTATAAAAAGGGCGACTTCCCGATCTGCGAAAGAGTGAGCGAGGAGATCATGAGTCTTCCGATGAGCCCCTATCTGAGAAAAGACGAGCAAGATCTAATTGTAAAAATCATTAAGGAATAGAGATGTTGAAAATCGCAATTATCGGGCTCGGTTCAATGGGAAAAAACCACTACCGTATTCTAAAAGATCTGGATGGGGTGGAGATTGTCGCCCTGTGTGATGTTGTTACGCAAGACGGTTTTGATGAGCCGTTTTACACCAATGTAGACAAGATGCTTGAGGAGGCTGCACCCGATGCCGCGATGATCATTGTTCCGACTTCACTTCATAAAGAGCTTACCCTGAAATGCGTAGAGCATGGGGTTCATATGTTTATCGAAAAACCTGCGGCATCTACCATTGAAGATGCAAAGCTTATGGCGAAGGCTGTAAAAGAGGCGGGACTAAAATCTTGTGTCGGGCATGTCGAGAGATTTAACCCCGTCGTGGAAGCTCTGAAAAACGAGATAACCGATAAAGAGATATATTCAGTTGCGATAACCCGTGTAGGACCTTTTCCTCCGCGTATAGCAGATGTCGGTGTTTTAACAGACCTTTCTGTTCATGATATTGATCTCATCCGTTTTATTACGCACAGAAATATCTTAAAACAATCTATCTTTAAATCAAGAAAGATTCACAATCACCATGAGGATAATGCTGTTTTGTCCTTTGAGCTTGAAGACTCGGTAATTGCAGATATCACAACAAACTGGTTGACGCCCTTTAAGAAGCGTAAGATCGAAGTCGCATGTAAAGATGCGTATTATGAGGCGGATCTGATGAGTCAAAGCCTTACTGTCTACTCTGATTATCACGAAGACAACTCTTATGTTGTAAGAGGTTGTTATATCAAAAAAGATGAGCCGCTACTAAAAGAGCTAGAGGGTTTTGTACATTACATTAAAACTGGAGAGATCGGGTCTTTAGCAACGATTGAAGACAGTATTATCACCTTAGAGGTCGTAAACCAATAATGATCCATCCAACGGCACAGATTCACAACAATGCAAAAGTCTCTTCCGATGTAAGCATCGGCCCATATTCAAATATAGGTTCCGGTGTCGAGATTAAAAGCGGTGTGAAGATAGAGTCTCATGTGAGGATAGATGGAAAAGTAAGCATTGAAGAGAGTGTAAAAATATTTTCGCATGCGAAAATCGGAAATGAGAACTCTGAGGTAGTGATCGGTAGAGGAAGCCATATTCGAGAGTTTGTCCAAATAGCCGTTGATAAAAGAGGTTCTGTCGAGATAGGCGATGAGGTCTTCTTAATGGCGTATGTGCAGATTCATGCGGATGTAAAGATCGGCGATAACTCTGTCTTGACAAATGCCGTCTGTTTGAGAGAGGATGTAGAGTGTGAAGAGAGGGTCATTATCGGCGGACTTAGCTCAGTCGACAGGGGTGTGAAGATCGGCACAGGGGTTATGATAGGAGGCGCTTCACATTTAAAATCATCAATCCCACCTTTTTGCCTTGTTGAGGGGAGTCCTGCAAAGGTCAGAGGTCTAAATGCAATAGGGATTCGCAGACGGTTCCAAAACGGTGATGATATCAGTATGATTAAAAATGCGTATAAATCCACTTATAGAGATGGTGTTGACAAGAGTAGCGCTAAAGAAATTATAAAAAGTGATCTAAATAGTAACAGTGTTAGGTTTGCACAGTTTATTGTTGATAATTTGTAATCCCTTTTCAATGTTAAAGGAAGAAATGTGAAAATTCTTGTGTCAGCACTAGAACCCTCATCAAACCTTCACTTAAAAGCTTTGTACCCCTATCTAAATGAGGCAGAACTCTGCGGTATCTTCGATGAGAGTCTGGGTACACCTCTGTACAGCCCGAAAGCTTTTTCGGTAATGGGGATAAAAGATGTCGTGGGAAAGATATTCTCGGCGAAAGAAGCAATGGCCGAGCTGCTCTTTTTGAGTGCCGATGCCGATAAGGTCCTGCTGATCGACGCACCCGCCTTTAACCTTCCTCTTGCAAAGAAGATAAAAGAGAAGTACCCCGACAAAGAGATCTCCTATTATATCCTGCCGAAGGTCTGGGCATGGAAGAAGAAAAGAGCGGCAAAGGTAGATAAGTATTGCGATAAGCTTCTTTCTATCTTTCCCTTTGAAGAGCAGTTCTACCCGCGTTCGACCTATGTGGGAAACCCCCTTATGGACGAGATCAAGAGTTTTAAAGAGAAGGTGACCCATAATGGAAAGATTGCCTTTTTGGCAGGAAGCCGAAAGTCAGAAATACGTTCTCTTATGCCCGTTTATCGTGAGCTTAGACGAAAGCACAAGGAAGAGGCTGTCTTGGTCGTTCCTTCCCATTTTAGCGACGAAGAGATTGCAGAACTTTATGGAGACATATCCGAGTTTACCCTTACCAGAGAGACGCATAAGGCTCTTGTGGAAGCCGACTTCGCCTACGTCTGCAGCGGGACAGCAACCCTGGAGTGTTCCCTTATTGGAACGCCTATGGTTCTGGTTTTTAGAACGAACAGACTCGAATACTGGATAGGGCGAAAGTTTGTAAGGCTCAAACATGTAGGACTTGCCAATATCATTTATGACTTTGAAGCCAAAGAGGAGATGCACAAAGAGCTTTTGCAGGAAGAGGTGAGTGTTGAAAATATGTACAGGGTCTATGAGACTATTGACAGAGAGAGGTTTTTAGAACGCTCCATCGAGCTTAGAGAAGAGCTTGGGCGAAGCCGCTTGAAAGATGTGGCGGAGATTATTTTAAAATGAAAAAACTTATAGAGAAGATATTATTTCTAGAAGATAAACAAATATTAAAATGGGGGCGTTTTAATGCTTATATGAATTTAATTATTGGATGTATGACTTTACTTTCTCCTATAGTTATAATGACCGTCATACAAGATAAAGCAACTCAGATAGCAAATATTCGTAGAGTTGAAGCTGATTCATTAAATGGTTTGAGTTTTTTTGACAGTAGTAATGAGTTTTGTCTCATTTCTCATCATTTAAATAGAGATGCACATCTGATTCAAGGGTTGTTAGAGATATTTTCTATACTAATGTTTTTTATAGGAATTGGGTTGATAAATGCAGGAATAAGCCAATTTAAGTTACATAAGCTTTTAAAAGAGAAAGTGGACAGTTAATGGAAAATATCTATAGTTTTGTATTAACAGTTAATGGCATAGTCTGGGGCCCTTTGATGTTGGTGCTTATTCTGGGAACGGGGCTTTATCTGAGTTTCGGGCTCAGGTTTATGCCGGTTCGTATGATAAAAGAGGGTTTTGTCCTTATATATAAGGGACGCAAAGAAGATAAGAAAGAGGGTGAGATATCCCCTTTTAACGCCCTGATGACCTCTCTGTCGGCGACTATCGGAACGGGAAATATCGCAGGCGTGGCCACGGCTATTTTCTTGGGTGGACCGGGGGCCTTGTTCTGGATGTGGACTGCAGCGCTGCTGGGAATGGCGACAAAATATGCGGAAGCCGTACTCGCCGTACACTATAGAGAGACAGACGAAGAGGGTAATCACGTCGGCGGACCGATGTTCTATATTAAAAACGGTCTGGGCAAGAAGTGGAGATGGCTGGGCTTTGCCTTTGCCTTTTTTGCCTCGATAGCCGGTTTTGGGATAGGAAATACCATCCAGGCCAACTCTGTTTCGGATGTGCTCGAGTCTTCGTTTGGTGTGCCTGAAGTTTACAGCGGTCTTGTGCTGGCGCTTCTCGTCGGCTTTGTCCTGATCGGCGGTATTAAGCGAATTGCAAGCCTGGCAGGGACCCTTGTCCCTTTTATGGCGACTCTTTATCTTCTTGCGGGTATATTGATCTTGATCTTGAATATCGGTGCCATCCCGGAAGCACTCTCATTAATCGTTTCGTCCGCGTTTACGGGATCGGCGGCAGCAGGCGGATTTGCGGGAGCGAGTATATGGGCGGCCGTGCAATTCGGCGTGGCACGGGGGATATTCTCAAATGAAGCGGGTTTAGGCTCGGCTCCTATTGCACATGCCGCGGCAAAAACGGATTCCTCGGTCAGGCAGGGTCTGATCGCGATGATGGGGACCTTCATCGATACGATTATTATCTGTTCGATCACGGGACTGGCAATCGTCCTTTCGGGAGCTTATACCTCGGGTGAATCCGGAGCAGGTCTCTCTCTCCTGGCTTTTTCAAGAATGCTCCCTTTTGCAGGCGAATATGTCGTCTGTTTCGGACTAATACTCTTTGCTTTTACGACCTTGGTAGGTTGGAGTTTTTACGGGGAAAAGTCTGTCTATTATCTATTGGGACAAAAGGCGATCATCCCCTTTAGGCTTCTTTGGGTCTTGGTTATCCCTGTAGGGTCGATGATGGATCTGAAGTTTATCTGGCTCCTGGCAGATACCCTAAACGCTTTGATGGCACTTCCAAACCTTATCGCATTGCTGCTTTTAAGCCCTGTTGTTTTTCGTCTGACTAAGAGCTATTTGGCTAAATAGGTTATAATATCTCTAATAAAAAATTAATTGAGTACGTATGTAAGGAACTATCTTGGAACAAAAAGAGCCAATGACAAAATTTGGATACGAAAAACTATCCGCTGAGATGAACTATCTAAAAAACAAAGAGCGTCCTGAAGTCGTTAAAGAGATAGAGGTGGCACTGGAGCATGGAGACCTTAAAGAGAATGCCGAGTATCACGCAGCAAAAGAGAAACAGCGTCTTATCGATGCCCGTCTGAATGAGCTTTCTGATCTGCTTGGTTCCGCACAGATCGTTGACCCCTCGGCTCTGGAACATGCCAGAGTCAGCTTTGGCTCGACGGTAATCCTATGTGACTTGGGAACGGATGAAGAGATCACTTATACGATTGTAGGCGGATGTGAAAGTAATCCGGATGTAGGATTAATCTCATTTAACTCTCCTCTGGCTAAACAACTTCTTGGAAAAGAGGAGGGTGACGAGATCAAGGCCAGACTTCCCGGCGGTGTGACGGAGTTCGAGGTCTTGGAAGTAAAGTATCAGGAGATCGTATTTGACTGTAACTAAGATAGGTGTCATCGGTGCCAGCGGGTATACGGGTTTAGAATTGATTAAAATTCTTGTTAATCATCCTTTTTTCGAGATCTCTTATGTGGCTACCACTGCAGGCGGGATTGAGTTAGATGCTTTGCATCCATCCATGAAAGATGTCTTTAGCTGCACGGTGGAAAAAGCAGATACGGATGAGATCATAAAAAGATGTGATCTTGTGTTTTTGGCCTTACCGCATCAGGCTTCTATGGGTTTTGCCAAAGATCTTATAGACAATGGGGTGAAGATAGTAGACCTGTCGGCTGATTATCGATTAGAACTAGAGACGTATGAAGAGTATTATTGCGAGCATGAAGATAAAGAGCATTTGAATCAAGCAGTCTATGGACTTCCGGAGCTTTATAGAGATGAGATTAAAAAAGCAAGACTTGTGGCAAATCCCGGATGTTACCCTACGGCTTCGATCTTGGCTTTAGTCCCTTTTACGCAATATATAGATGAAAAATTCCCTATCTTTATAGATGCTAAAAGCGGGGTCAGCGGTGCGGGTAAAAAATGCAATGAGTCAACACATTATATCAGTATTAATGAAAATATTTTAGCCTATAAGGTATTGAATCATAGACATGAGCCTGAGATAAAAGAGAAACTGTTCAAACAGAGTTCAAAAGAGTTTGACGTCAATTTTGTACCGCATCTCATTCCTGCGACACGCGGTGAACTGATAGATGCCTACATGCTCATTAATAAAGAGATTGACCCGATCAAGGTGTTAAAAGAGTTTTATAAAGATGAACCCTTTGTGAGAGTCTTTGACAAACCGGTGGACATCAAGTCCTGTGGCGGTACAAACTTTTGTGATATATACGCGCAGAGAAAGGGAAACAAGCTCTATGTCAACAGTGCGGTAGATAATATTCTTCGCGGCTCTTCTTCTCAGGCAGTTGCGAATGCAAACCTTATGTGTGGATATGATGAAAACACGGCACTTCCCACAATCTGTCTCTTATACACATCTGACGCTGCCGACGAAAGTGTCGGTGTAG
>CAXGZT010000066.1:0-12046 GCA_964014335.1 uncultured Campylobacterales bacterium
AGATCAATGTGGGTCTCGTGGGCTCGGAGATGTGTATAAGAGACAGCAATCAGTCTTTTGCCCTTGATAAGGCTCTTGATCGGAGAAAGTTTCATCTTCACCTTCAGATCACGCATCTCCTGGGTCGGCTCGATAAAGGTACGGCCGATGTAATGGTTACGCATAATTCCCATCTCATACGGGATACCGCTCTCTTGTGCATAGCCCAGAGCTGCGGGGACACCCCCGTCCGGAACAGGAATGACCATATCCGCTTCAACAGGATCTATCTTCGCCAATTCTATTCCCATGTTTTTACGCATTTGATATACATTTTTTCCGAAAACTTCCGAGTCGGGGCGGGCAAAATATACGTATTCAAAGATACAGTGCTTCGTCGTAGGCTCATAGACCATGATCGATTTAGGTGCTTTTCCTTTTTCGAATACCAGAAGTTCGCCGGGTTCAACATCACGTATATATTCAGCGCCTACCAGATCGAAGGCGCAGGTCTCGGAAGCCACAATATAACCGTCTCCTACTTTTCCAAGGCTAAGCGGACGAAGACCGTGAGGATCACGCATGGCGAACATCTTTTTACGCGACAAAAAGACCAAAGAGTAAGCGCCTTTAATCTTTTTAACCGCATCGACAATACGGTCTAAAAGCTTCTCTTCTTCACTTTTGGCGATAAGGTGAATAAGGTTTTCCGTATCCATAAAAGTCTGAAAAATCGCCCCTTTTTTAATCAGACCGTCGCGTACTTCTTGGGCATTGGTAAGATTGCCGTTATGAACAATGGCCATCTCGCCAAGGTCATAACGGGCAAATACAGGCTGGGCATCCAAGATAGAGTCATCTCCCGCAGTCGAATAACGGTTATGGCCTATCGCCGAACTCCCTTTAAGCGTTGTCAGTTTTTGATCATTAAAAACCTGAGAGACCAGCCCTCTGTCTTTGATCGTATGTACTTTCTCGCCATCAGCAGAAGAGATACCACAGGCCTCTTGTCCGCGGTGCTGCAAAGAGTGAAGAGAGAAGTAAGCCAGTTTAGATGCTTCCGGATGGTTAAAAATCCCGACTACAGCACATTTTTCATTTAATTGTCTTTCCATATTAGTCTAATCCTAGGCAATCTGATATATTATATAGACCGTTCTCTTGCGTGACCAGCCATTTAGCAGCGCGTAAGGCCCCTTTTGAGAAGGTATGGCGTGAAGTCGCCGTATGGTTCATCTCGATAAACTCGCCGTCATTATAAAAACCTACCGTATGACGGCCGACAATGTCGCCGCCGCGTAGAGCCATGACCGCGATCTCCTCTTTACTACGTTCGCCAATATTTCCGTTACGGCCACTTATACGGACTTTGTCAAGATCAAGCTCACGGCCTTTTGCTGCCGACTCGGCAAGCGTCAAGGCCGTACCGCTTGGCGAATCCTTTTTGTGCCTATGATGCATCTCGACCACTTCTATATCAAAACCTTCAAGCACGCGCGAAGCCTGCTGGACAAGCTTCGATAAGACAGCCACACCCAAAGACATATTGGTCGCATATAAAATCGGCATTGCCTCGCTCGCCTCTTTCATCAGGTTGAACTGATGCACATCTAAACCTGTCGTCGCGATGACAAGCGGCTTTGGCAGTTTTAATGTATTTTCCAGAAGTGCTTGCGTGGCTTCGGGAAGAGAGAAGTCAACGACTACATCGCATGCGTTTAAAAACACGCCTATATCATTTGTCACCAAGGCAGAAGGATCAATAGCAAAACCCAATTCATTTCGCACATAAACCGCGCTAAGTTCCAGTGAATCTTCACTTTTCAAATCTTCGAGAAGAAGCTTTCCAACACGTCCTGTCGCTCCGTATACACCAACTTTAATCATCTATCTTAATTCCTAACTGTTTTGTTTCTCATCTACATAAGCAATTGCGCTTAGTGCGGCCACTGCTCCGTCACCTGCTGCCGAAACGACCTGCTTTGGCGCTTCGATACGAATATCGCCTGCAGCAAAAAGACCCGGTGTCGATGTTTTCATATTAAGGTCAACAATCACCTGCCCCCATTCATTCATTTCACATATATCTCCGGCGGTTTCATCTTTTAAAACGCCATTATTAACGTTCATCCCCACAAAGGTAAAAATACCGGGGACAGGAATCTCCCTTTCTCCTTCAGGCGTATTGACCTTCAACCCCGTTACACCCATGGCATCACCGTAGGCTTCTTTAATCGTCGTGTTAAGTATCAACTCAATATTTTCTGTATTTTTCACACGTTCGATCGTATTCGGGGCAGAACGGAAGGTGTCACGTCTATGAACCAGATAAACCTTTGAGCAGATCTTTGAAAGATAGAGTGCCTCTTCCATCGCTGTGTCCCCACCCCCGATAACGGCAACTTCTTTTCCCTTATAGAAAAAGCCATCACAGGTTGCACAGGTGGAGACCCCCTTGCCAAAAAGCTCATCTTCACCTTTAAACCCGGCACGTTTGGGTGTAGAACCCGTGCAAACAATGACACTCATCGCGTCTTCAGTTGTTCCATCGCCCTTGTGAACTCTAAAGTTGCCATCCTCTTTACGCTCAAGCTTTAAGACTTCCACCATAGCATGCTTGAGACCGAAACGCTGACACTGCTCGGGCCAAGGCATCATCAAGTCCATGCCCGATATCTCACCAGTTGCACCCGGGTAGTTTTCTATCTCAGAACTACCTGTAATCTGACCGCCGGGCATTCCCATCTCAAACATTGTTACATTTTCTAAACCGCCGCGAGTTGCATATAATCCGGCTGTAAGTCCAGCCGGTCCGCCACCGATAATTGCTAAATCTAACATAGTTTTTACCTTTAAAAATTTCTTAAAGTTCGTTTGGAATATCATTAATAGTATCTAGTTCTGCAATGATACTATCTTGTTTATAAAGACCCTCTTTAACTTTCTTTATAATAAACACAGATGGTGTTTTATATATATTAAAACGCTGTATTATATTAAGGATTGTATTCGTTCCCGAACGTACATATCTAACCCTCTCGTTACTGGGAAAGTCTTGCTGATAATAGTCAATGGCCAGGATCTTATATTGGGGACGAAGTTTATTGATATTTTCTATCGTACCCGATTTTTTAGAGCTGTAAAAAATGACTAGATAACGCTCCTGCTCAGGCGTGAATATCTGGCCTTTTTCATACACAAGCCATTTATTAAAATCAATAAATTTATATTCTTGAAATTTGTAGTTGAAGTAGGCGAAGGCAATCGCGATCATGCCTGCGCCGAAAAAAGAAGCGAGAAGGGTGCCGACCGAAAAGAGTCCGCTACCGCGTCGTGCCATAGATTATGCTAAAAGAGCGTTTAGTTTTTCTTCAAAAGCTTGTTTAGAAGCTGCACCGACCATTTGCTCGACAACTTCGCCATCTTTGAAAAGGATGATAGTCGGGATTGAACGGATACCGTATTTGATAGCAATATCTTGCTCTTCATCTGTATTTACCTTACAGATCTTTGCCTTACCGTCATACTCTTCCGCTAACTCTTCGATTACTGGAGCGATCATACGACATGGCCCACACCATGGGGCCCAAAAGTCTACAAGAACAACACCCTCTTTAATAGTGTCTTCAATATTTGAAGCTGTAACTTCGATGTATTTTGCCATCTTTAAGTTCCTTGTTTAAGTTTAATTGCTGGTATTATACCTTTGCTAATCTTTATAAAATCTTACAAATAGAGTATTGACTTTTGAATTAGGAGTAAATTTATCCTATTTCCAAAATCCCCCTAGATTGTGATATTTTCTATCAACTTGCAGCTATTGTCCTGAACACTGATTGCATCGATTTGAAAAGCCAAGTCCAACTGCTTTTTCTGCATAAATCTATGGGCCGTATTAATAACGTGTTGAAGTTTTTTGGGAGTTATGTTGTAAAGAGGATCATAGGATGAGCCGCTTTTCACCTCTATAAAGTGAAGAACCTCATCTTTAATCGCAATGATGTCTATCTCTCCACCCCGAAGAGTAAAGTTGCGTTCAATAATCTGAAAACCAAGGGATCTAATATAGACACAGGCCTTCTCTTCAGCGATATCTCCACGTGCACGGCTCATTTTCAAACCTCATATAAATCATTTTCACTCTATTATACCGAAAGAATTCCGACCTTGACAGACTTGAATCGTGCTGTTTTGATCAGTTCATCATACTCATCATCGAAAACGAAGTTGATCTGGCTTTTGACATGCTGAAAGGTCAAATAAACCGTCCCTTTTTAATCGTCTTGGATGTCTTAATACTCAAGGTCGCTGTTTCGCCATATTGGCTTTTTAAAACAACTTGCTGTTTGCCTTCAAAGAAAGCAGCGTCCTCAGGGCTAACCAGAAGTGCATCTTCACTATGACTCCTTATCAGTTTGTCACAGGCACCCGTCTGCGCTGCATTATTATAATGCACCAAGATATGCCCCGTTGTCAGATAAAATCCCTCATGCCTGCCTTACGAGTATTTATACAATACTTAAAATTTATAGTATTTCATCCAATATCGCTTAAAAAAGAACAAAATCGTTAAAATAATATATCTTTAGAGTATATCTAAGATGAAAAGATATTTTGCTAGAGAAAGAGATCGAAACCATAAAGGTTTCGATAAAAAATATGGCTAGTTTATGGAAGCGATAATCCCAATAGCCAAGATTTGTGCAGCCAGGACAGAGGCCTGTGCAGTTGCGATGTTTACACTTTGAAGTTCCTGTGTCAAAAGGATCTGATCCGCTTCAAGGCCGATGTTATCAGACATGCTCAGAATTAGATCCGCCATCTCTAAAACAGAGTTTGACATCGTTCCGATGTCCGCTGAGATGCTCAGCATGCTCTCCATTGATGCAGAGAGGGTTCCATCACTCGTCAGGTTTTTCACTGCATTTATCATAACGCCGTAACCGTCCATTACTGTTCCTATAGAGGTCATGATGACGGCCAAATCCACTAATGAATTTAATGAATCAGAGTTGATATAGATCTTGTGACTCAGTCTATCCGCATTCAGTATATCCTGAAACTGTTTTACCTGCTGCAAGTAGTTCTTTACATCTATTTTTACATCTTCAAGCTCTCTTGACATATTCAAAGGATTTAGCGAAACCAATGCAATTTTGGCCACCAAAATTTCTCCGTCTGTAACAAGTGAGTCGAGTGTAAGATTATAACTTGCTGTCTCTACAACATTAACTAGAGCAAGCGCATTACTCTGTGTCTGTAGGGCACTGTTTTGTGTCAATACAAGGTTCTCGCTCTGGATCACCTGTGTCTCAATAATACGCTCTGCCATCAGACCAATATTATCAGACATGATCAAGATATTATCCGCCATCTCTCCGATACGATCCGCCATCTCTGCGATATCGCTTGAAAGCTGTAACATCGCCGTGATACCATCTTTCAATGTAACCGCATCTGTGCTTGGCTGAAGCAGTGCAATATCGCTTGAAAGAAGAGACATCTGTTGTGAAACTGATGCCATGTTGACAAACAGCTCTTGCATCAGAGGCAGTGTCTCATCATCAAGCGTAACCGGTGTAGAAAAGCCGTCATTTACAGCAATGATCTGATCAAGAATCACTTTGCTCTTCTGATTGATGGAAATCAGTGGTGCACACATAGATTCAGCAGTCACTTCAACCGTTGAGATACTGCTGTTAAGCTCCAGAATAGAGCCCTTGATATTAATAAGATCTGTTTTTAAGTCCGCCTGAAGCGCTGAAACAAACAGTACGATCAATGCAAAAAGTTTAATGGTAGTTTTCATTCCTGCTCCCTACAACCCGAAATTCTTGATCACAGTGACCATAATCGTCTGCGAAGCCAACAGTGATGACTCTGTCACTGCGACATTTGCCGTTTGAATATTTTGTGTCTCGACTATACGATCTGACATAAGAGCGATATTATCTGCCATAAGATAAATATCATCTGTCATTTCCATGATTCTATCCGACATGATGCCGATATCTTTCGCCAATTGAAGCATGCTAGCCGTTGCCTCAGAAAGGATCACCCTGTCCGTCAATGGAGCGATCTGCTCTATAGTGTTTGCATAAGTCTCAAGTGACCTGCCCACAGCAGCATAGATGATGGTCAGATCTCCCAGCATAGTCAAGGTGTCTGAATTGATGTAGTGACTCATCTTGGCACTGTTTGTCACCACCGTGTCCAGAAGTGTCGCCGTTCTATCCAAGATGAGCGTTGTCTGACTTTGAAGTGACACAAGTTCATTCTGCATATTTCCGCTGTCAAGAGTGACTGTATTCATCGTTGCTTCAAGAAGACCCATATCGTCTATGATCTGACCCAAAGTCAGGTTGTAAGCGATAGTCGAAAGGGAATCGCTTAACAGAACCATGTTTTGCTGTGTGGTCAAAACTGAGTTTTGCGTAACAGCAAGATTCTGACTTTGAATCACCTGTGTTGAAATGATCCTCTCTGCCATCAGACCTATATTGTCTGCCATGATCAGGATACGATCTGACATCTCCAGTATTCTGTCTGCCATTGCTCCAATATCTTGTGAAAGTTGCAAGACGGCACTTAAAACAGCGCTGTACTCAAAAAGTTCAGCCGTATCCGTGATCGTAGCAAGTTCCATAGACAAACGAACCGAGTCGACACTCATATTCCGGACCAGGTATGAGAGTCCGCCGAGAGCATCCATATCCGCATCTGTAACAGAAAAGGGTGTCATGTTGGCCGTGATGCTCCTTACATTAGCCGTGTAATCTTCGATAGATTGGTTCAATACCCCTATCTTCGCACATGAACCATCCTGGTGAAGGGTGAACTCCGTCAATGTACTCTTTAGCGTATTTCCTTCTGCCAACAGGTTCTGCAGTTCCGTATGGATATCTGCGCGCAGTGTCATACCGGACAGGATTACGATAGTAAAATACTTTATCATACGTTTCAAACAGGCACCTCTTATAATTTCATATTTTAATTAACATATTTTTAAATTATATAAAAAAGAGATTACATATATATTACTATTTTATATATGTTATTGCTCAAGATGATTTTAAGTGTTCTGATAAAAGTGATTATTGAAGGCTTTGCAGGTTTAAAGAAGAAAGATAGTGAGCGTCTCTATCCAGGAGAAGCCCTGGATAAAGCTTGCATTCTAGTTTACCGCAACTGTGTCACTGTAAACTTCGGTTACAAGTAATTTTTTCGCATCACTTGCTGCCTGATCTAGGAAACCGGTTGCATCCGTAATAAACTTACCGTTAGCACCTTTTTGCATATAGTAGACTTTATACGTAACGCTTACTCCCGTTAATCCATTAATGTTGTAATCAATACTGTACGTCTCCGTCTCATTAGGACTTAGACGCGTATCGTTTTCAACCATATTCGAATCAAACCCAGGACGGACAACAAAGATTGGTGCAGTTCCCGCATCACCATCGTGATCATATTTTTTACCCGTTTCATGTCCGTAGATTCTTGTAAAGTTTTTAAGATCTGAACTGACAACGATCGCCGCATTCGTGACATTACCCTCTGTCAGACCATTCGTGACAGTCTGAGACGAAATCGTTGCATCCGTACCCGAGATGATAATTTGTTGCCCCGAGAACTTCTGGGAATCAACAACCGAACCATCAAGATCCGGAACCTTCCCCGGGAAGCTCAATGCAGCATTCCCGCCGTTTACGGTAGGGTTATTAACAGAAACAGTGGCAAATGCACTGCTGTGAAGCGTTTTGCCTGCTAAGGGTTGTACTGTATTCGTAATATCGCCAAAGGTTGAAATACCAGTCGGATTGTTCTGTACGTCTACTTTATTACCCGCACCGTCGGTAACTATGACACGTGTCAATACACGGCGCATCGGATGGGCGCCAGGGAACATATGTGCTGTTTTATTCTTCAATGTTGTTGTAACAGTCAGTGTGCTTCCCCCTCCGTTAAGCGAGGTACCCAAAGTCGCTTCAAATCCACTTTTAATCTTCGCCGTGACCGAAGTCTTGTGACCTGTCTTGCTTGCACCCAAGAAGGCGTGTGAATTTAGCCAACCGGCTGCTACAGGGTTTTCATCACCAAGCGCATCCGGGTCAGACGGGTCAAAGTGTGCCGTTAGACCAGGGTTAACCGCTTTTGACCAAAGTGTGCCTGGATCTGCCCAACGGTGAAGTACCGTACCTTCGATACGTTCCATATGACATTTTTGACATTTAGGCGAACTTAGTGTGTCGTTTGCACCCGTATCATCACCCGTTGTAACGGCCATCTGCGTTGAACAAAGCTCCATGAACTCACCAGCTCCCTCTTCTCCAGATGGTACTGCCGCACCGGCCGAACGTTGGTGACAGGAGAGACACAAGCCTTTACCGTTGTTCCCAAAGTGGTTGTTCCCGTCAATACTATAATGAGGATTGACGAGAGCAGTTCTATTCGTCTCATCTGTCTCATTCTCATTTGATGTACCCGTTACGCCATACGGTCCATAGAACGGTCCACCGGTAAAGTGAACTTTGCCGTTTGTACCGTTAAGGTCCTTACTCGTCATCGTATAACGACCGTCAGCCTTCTTGTCAACATCAAAGTCTGATGTGTTCTTTGCAGTGTTAGCAAAATCATGATATTTTTCAGGTCCCCATAGACGGAAGAACTTATTCATATCCGGAGCAGATGCATTTACGTCATACGTCAATGCTGTTCCTGCCGCAGCTTTGACAGGTCCATGCGGTCCGACACGAAGATCTTTTAAAAGGGTATAGGCATTCGCATCCATGCCACCGTCTTTCATCAGCCTTGGTGTTTCTATACTGTGACAGAATGCACAGTTGATACCCTCACGGTTTGCCTCATGCCCGATCTGGAATGTTGCCTTATAGACCTTATTCTGATGTTTATTTGCAGCTATTACGGCAATTTCATCTTGTGGAGTATTTGATTCATGCGTCGTTTTCAATGCAGCCAGTTCAGTCGTAGTCAGTGCCGTTGCATCTTGAAGCTCAGTAACACTCACCTTAACATCTCCTGCGTAGTAAGCACCCGGAGCGTGACATTTGATACAGGTTTGTGCAGCGCCGCTGAACATATTCTTCGTTCCAACACCTACTTCTGCTTGTTCATACTGAATAGCTTTCGTCTCACCAATTTTAGCTAGGTGCGTACGTAGGAAATCCTGGAATTTCGACTGGAATATAGGGTCTTCCCAGGACTTTCCGTGCATCGAACCTTTCCATGTGTCATAAAGTTCATTGTGACAGTTTTGACATTTGTTGTCCGCACTGTCAAACAGGGTATTTCCATATCCTGTACCTGTATGATACTCGGCTGCACCCGCAGTTGCTTTGGCCGTACGCGTATTGCCCAGGTAGTCGATATAATTTATCGTTGCGCCTATGCTGGCCAGAGTCTCGCTAAAGTGAGCGACCGCATCTTCTGCGGTGACAAGCACCAGTGTATTGTCGATTTGGTTCAGCAGCGCCGTCACAGAAGCTTCGTCACTGAAGTCGACGGCTGTAAAGTTCATGCCTTCGACCGCTGCAGGAATAGTGATTCCGTTTGTCAAATCTGTATCGCTGTCAAGCGTCTGCAAAAGCCTTAGAAGGTTGACGACTCCGGTTGTCATCTGTCCATCGGCTCCGGCGACAATGTCAAGCGGCGTCATATTGGCTTTCCCCGCAGCTGCACCCAGCAGAAGATCTCCAAGATAGAAGGATACCGTCTCGCCGTTGATATAGGTGAACTTTCCGCCGTTTTGCGTTGTTCCACTGTGAGACGCAGTTCTGTATTGAAGTCCATCTACAGCTGAGTCTTGAAATACACCTGTCTGACTCGTACTCGAGTCACTGCTTCCACATCCAGAAAGCATCAATAGGGCTGCTGTACCTGCTCCCAGCAACCATGTTTTCGTCTTGTTCGCATCTAATATGCCCATGATTATCCCCCGATTTTAAAATACTATAGCAGTATAGAGTTCCAAAGTGAAAAAATCATGAAAAATGAAAAACAACAACTAAAAATCATAGACAAAGAAGAATTAAGAAACTGATGTGATTTAAATATGATATGTTAAGGAAAAGCATAGAAGAGCTAAGGCCTCAACCTCTTTATTCTATGATATAACCCCGTGTCTTGACTGTTTTTATCAAGGATACCGGCAGTTTTTTGCGAATATGCGCGAGGGTAACGTCTATCGTGTTGGATGATATGTTCTGAGGATTGATATAAAGCGCATTCAGTAACTCCTCTTTGGAGACGATGTGGCCGCGCTGCTGAAGCAGGTGGAAAAAAAGTTCAGACTCTTTCTTGCTTAAGGCTATCTCTTCATCTTCATAATAAACCGTCTTTTCCAAAATATTGCATAAGAGTTTGTCTATGCTTACTGTCGGCAGACTCTGATAACGCCTTCCAAGAGCACAGACCCGGGCTCTCAGCTCTTCGTTGTCGAAAGGCTTTTCCAGGTAATCATCGGCTCCGTAATCAAGTCCTGACACCTTGTCCGCAATGCTGCCGTATGCACTTATGACAATGACTCCCGTAGTCGGAGACTTCTTCTTGATCTTCTCGATCAGATGCATACCGACATCCTCTTCGTCAAGGTTTCTATCAAGTAGTACAACGTTATAGGTGAACTGATTAATATAATCGCAGGCATCATTAAACTGCAAGACGGCATCCACGACAAAATGGTGCGAAAGATAGGCCGTTAAAAGTTCCGAAAGTTCTTTATTGTCTTCAACCAGTAATATTCTCATAAATAAATATTAACGAATCATCGTTAAAAATATGTTAACGGGATTTTTTTTGACTGAGTGAGGCATTAAGGCAGCCGGTACTCATCGGCAACCGGGTCCGAATTTATTCGATAAAAATTTAGGCTTCGATACGAATCATAGTCGGAGCAGATTTAACAAAAGAGGCGGCGGCAAGCTCTTTTATGATGCTTTGGATGTTTTTCTCAACCGCTTCATGGGTTGCGAAAAGAAGGTTTGCACTCCCCTGCTCTGACGGACGCTGTAGCACCGTCTCGATAGAGATATTATGATCGGCAAACATCTTTGTCACCGAAGAGAGTACACCGGGCTTGTCTTCAACGCCCATTCGCAGATAATATTTGGAGACGATATCATCTTTGGACTTCAGTTTCAGACCCTGCTCCAGAGCTGTTTTAAATCCAAGCATAGGCGAACGCTTGCCTGAACGGGCGATATCGATGATATTGGCAACAACAGCAGAGGCCGTTGCATCTCCGCCCGCACCCGGTCCGTAATAGAGCGTTTCGCCCACCATGTCGCCGATAACAGAGACACCGTTCATTACGCCGTCTATCTTGGCGATCATCTCTTCTGTCTTGACCAGTGCCGCATGGGTGCGAAGTTCGACCTCGTTACCCGTCTTTTTGGCAATGGTCAAGAGTTTGATCGCATATCCGAACTCTTTCGCGAAAGCGATATCTTCCTGGGTGATGTTCTCGATACCTTCGATCAGGATATCTTCCGGTTTGGCGTCAATCCCGTAAGCGATAGAAGCCAGGATAAGAAGCTTGTGCGCCGCGTCAAACCCGCCGATATCAAAGGTCGGATCCGCTTCTGCATAACCCAGGGCTTGAGCCTCGTCTAAGATCGGTTGAAAGTCAACACCCTCATTCATCATCTTAGTAAGCATATAGTTACAGGTACCGTTCATGATACCTCTGATCGATTCGATGTGATTGGCAGAAAGCCCGTCGCGAAGAGCATTGATAATAGGGATTCCTCCGGCAACGGAAGCCTCATATTCAAAAGCGATATCACCGGCAAGTTCCTGAAGCTCATATCTATGATAAGCCAGCAGTGCCTTGTTAGCCGTAACGACGGCCTTGCCATTGGCGAGAGCGGCTTTTACCACCTCAAAAGGGCCGTCCACACCGCCCATCAGTTCGACGACGACGTCGATCTGCGGGTCATTGATAATATCCATCGGATCCGTTGAAAGTTTGATATCTACGCCACGCTCTTTGTTTAGGTTATTGACAACGCCGCTGCTGACGCTGATCTTTTGACCCGCACGTGCCGTG
>CAXGZT010000067.1:0-12015 GCA_964014335.1 uncultured Campylobacterales bacterium
ACCGACACTTTCGTCGGCAGCGTCAGATGTGTATAAGAGACAGATATAAATCCATGAACCCATCCCCTTCAACGATACCGCCTAGGGGGTGCGAGAAGTATAATTCGTTCTTATTCGATTGTAGCGGAAAAAATCTTAAATTTTTTCTTAAGTTGTCTAAATTTAGGGATATGTTGTTATTTATTACAATTTCACCATTACTTTTCGTGATTTTATTCACGTTTTCAGAGTCCAGTTCAAAATCTCTTTGGTACTGTATGCCCATTATCTGCATAAAGGCCTCTATGGCACGTAGCTGGTAATAGACCTTTTGGGCGGTTGTTTTCAACTCTTTACTGGTCTCAATAGCGAAGGCCGGTTTATTATTATTGATAGCAAAATAGGTTAGGGAATGTTGCATCTCATTCTTTTTCTTTTTTGTTTTTGTATTTCTTACATTGAAACTGTGATGGTCTTGTAAAAGATGCTGGTTAAGTTTATTACTGACTTTTTGGGCGATACATTCCAGATCGCCATAGTCGCTGTTTTGATCGAGTTTGATCTGGTCTATAACACAGGTTTGTCCCCAAGCTCCGGGATTAAAAATTGTATTGGTGTACTTTTCCCTAAAAAAACCGTGTCCGTCATGAAGGTTTAAAATAAGGTCGACGTTTTGATCTAGTATCAGGCTTTTTATCTCTTTGATGATCTTGAGGTCTTTATCTAGATGAGATATTTTTGAAAATTTCCGGTTTAGGTCCCCATTGAGTCCGCGTCTGTATTTTAAGATGCTTTTTTTATTGGCATTGGGGACCACCCGCAAGGTTCCTTTTGTCAGTGTATAATGTTTGGCCAAAATTGACGCGGCAAAGTAACCTCCAGGTTCGTTTCCGTGAATACCGCCAAAAATCAGAAGAGTAGGGCCCTCTTCTTGACCTTTTATCTCATAAAGGTCAAAACTGTCGTAGGCAAAGATAGAACATAAGAGAAAAAGTGTCAGAAATATAGTTTTCATCTATTTTTCAGTGAGAATGGTGAAGTTTTGATTATCAAGATGTACATAAAGCTCTTTTTCTCCGTTAAATTGATAGCTTCTTGAGTTGTACTGCTCACTAAAGCTGATCAAGAAGATATCTTTTTTATGAGCCATAGGGTAGGGGAGTATATTGATGTTTGTAAATAAGATCTGCTTAGATTCATTTTTTGAAAAGACGCGCTCCTTATACTTTTTAAACTTCTTTATCGATAAACCGTCATTACGCTTAAAAGAGGGGTCGTAAAAGTTAAGGTAGTTTTCAATATCATTTTCTTTCCAGGCCTGTCTCCAGGTATAGAGCTGACTTAAGAGGGTGACCAGCTCTTCTTTTTTAACCTTTGGATAGGCTTCTTGATCGATATATACAAGAGCCTCGTCAACCTCTATCTTTTCTTCTAGATGCCTTAGATTGCTGTTGTTTATGGCAATACACCCCCTCGTATAACCGTTCCTATCTCGGTCTAAAGGTAGACCATGCACCCATATTCCCGAGCCGTTTTTGCCTTGGACCCTGTCATAGGTATTGGGATAAGAGGTCACAAAGGCAAGAGGGCCATAAAAAGAGTCCACATTGTCAAGCTTTTGAATCAGCTTATAGACTCCAATAGGGGTCTTGAGGTCGCCTTCTTTTTGCTTGTCACCGTTTTTTTCGCCGACAAAGGCAGAAAAGCTTTCATTTAGGTCAAAAACGTTGCTCTTATTTTTGGTATAGAGTTTTAGACTTGTCTCATTTTTATCGCAGGCCAATATATAGTTGATACCTTCAAAATAACCAAAACGCGTGTCAATATTCTGAAGCCTCTTTTCCCAGTACTGTTTTGATGTCAGCTCGTTATCAAAGACTTTTTCAAGCCCCTGAATCCCTTTTTTTTGATATATGTCAATAAGCTCTTCATTAGCTGCCAGTGATAAGCCTAAAAACAGCAGAAGGAGGTAATGCATTAAAACTTGTAACCTATGTCTTCTAAAGACTTTTTATCGTTAGTCCAGCCTTTTTTGACGGAGACAAAGAGGTCTAAAAATACTTTTTTCCCAATAAGGTTTTCAATTTGTAATCGGGCGTCTCTGCCTATGCGTTTGATAGCAGCCCCGTCTTTCCCTATGATGATGCCTTTTTGTGTCTGTTTCTCAACAATAATAGTGGCACGGACCTTTTCGAGTTTTTTGGACTCTTCGACCTTGTCGATGAGTACGTCTGCTTCATAAGGGATCTCGTCACTGATATTGTCAAAGATAGCTTCACGGATAAACTCTTTATAGATATCACGTAACATCTCAGTCGTCAGGTCATCCGGATCATAAAGATAGGGTGAAACAGGCAGGTGTTTAGATATCTCGTCCAAGACAGACTCGAATCCTATACCGCCCTTGGTGACCGAGACCGGAATGATAGCTAGGAACTTGTCTTGAAATGTTTGGTACTCTTGAATCTTTTTCAAAATTTTTTCATTGCTGACATGGTCGATCTTGCTGAGCAGAACGATATGGGGACGTGTCGTTAGTTTCAGAAACTTTTCATACTCTTCGGTAGAATCGGTCACGGGTGCAAGAAAAAGTGTGATATCGCAATCACCGATTGCTTTGAGTGCCTCTTTCATCATAAACTGATTCAACATTTTCTCTTTTTCATGAAGACCGGGCGTGTCAATAAAGATGATTTGATTTTTTTTATGCATTACAATGGCGTTAATACGTTTGCGAGTCGCATTCGCTTTTTGCGAGACCATAGATATCTTTTCACCCAGTAGCGCGTTCATTAAGGTGCTTTTACCGGCGTTGGGACGGCCGACAATAGCTACGAACCCTGCTTTAGTATCATCCATTTTTTTCCTTGGTTTTTTTTATAAAATATAGCGTGCGATATCTTCGTCTTCAATGAGCATATCAAGTTTCTCATGCACGAGTTCTTTGGAAATAATGACTTTTTTACCGCTGTTTTCATCTGCAGTAAAACTAATGTCTTCAATCACTTTTTCAATAACGGTATGCAGTCTTCGTGCCCCTATGTCTTCTGTCTTTTCATTGGCCCTATGGGAAAGTTTTGCCAGGGCCCTGATCGCCTCATCGTCAAAGGAGAGTTCAACCCCTTCGACTTTCAAAAGTGCCTCATATTGGAAAAGAAGGGAACTTTTGGTCTGTTTAAGAATCTTGTACAGAGCCTCTTCCGTCATCGGATTGAGCTCGACACGAAGGGGAAAACGTCCTTGGAGTTCCGGTATTAGATCGCTCGGTTTGCTCACATGAAAGGCTCCGGCGGCAATAAAAAGGATATGGTCTGTTTTTATCTGACCAAACTTGGTACTGACGCTAGAACCTTCGACGATAGGGAGCAGGTCCCTTTGGACACCCTCTTTGCTCGGGTCACTGCGTCCGTCATTTTTAGCTCCGACTGCGATTTTATCGATTTCGTCTAAAAAGATAATACCACCTTCTTCTGCCCGCTTTAGCGCCTCCTGTTGTATAGCATTCATATCCAGAAGTTTATCGCCTGCTTCGGCTTTGAGTATGTGCTTGGCATCAAAGACGGTGACCTCTTTTTTCAGCTCTTCTTTGTTGAGGCCGGAGAACATCTGGGAAAATGATTCTTGCATCTTGGCCATTTCGGGGGGCATGTTGGTATCATTAAAGTCTATAGTGCTCTTAGGCACTTCGATTTCAATGACTTTCTCGTCCATATCTCCGTTAAGCACGCGCTCTTTCATGCGTTCACGCGAGGATTTATACTCTTCTTTCTTTTCGGCGCTTGCCATAAGCGGAAGAGGGGGCAAAAGTTTGTCTACAATCTTGTCAAGAACATAATTTCCGATCTGTTCAATACTCTGTTCCTGATGCTCTTTTTTAACGATATCAATAGAAGAGATGACGAGGTCACGCACCATAGATTCAACATCCCTGCCGACAAAACCGACCTCTGTATATTTGCTGGCTTCGACCTTGATAAAAGGCAGGTTCATCAGTTTGGCTAAACGACGGGCAATCTCTGTTTTACCCACCCCGGTAGACCCGATCATCAAGATGTTTTTAGGCATGATCTCGTCTTGAAGCGTCTCATCCAGTTGCAGGCGGCGATAGCGAGTCCTGAGTGCGATGGCTATGGTTTTTTTGGCATCGTCCTGACCGATTACATATTCATCCAGATAGGCAACAGTCTGTTTTGGTGTCATATTCATTAGTTTTCCAAAGAAAGAAGTTTGATATTGTTATTGGTATAGATACAGAGTTCAGAAGCGATTAATAAACTCTCTTTGACAAGAGCTTCTTCGTCCATATCGGCATGGCGCTTAAGTGCGCGGGCAGCAGAGATGGCAAAGTTCCCGCCGGATCCGATAGAAGCTATCTCCCCGTCTTCAGGCTCGACAACATCGCCGTTTCCTGTCAGTATGTAAATATGTTCTTTATTCAGTACGATCATCATGGCTTCAAGGCGGCGGAGAACCTTGTCTTTTCTCCATGCTTTTGAAAAGTCGATAACCGCTTTGATAAGGTCACCTTTGCGCTGACCCAAGAACTCCTCAAACATATCAAAAAGGTTGAAAGCATCTGCTGTGGAACCGGCAAAACCGGCAAGAATTTCACCCTTGTGCAGAGTACGGATCTTCGTCGCATTGTTTTTTAGGACGGAGTCGCCAAAGGTCACCTGCCCATCTCCGCCAATGACTGCTTTGTTTTCACCCTTGTAAGCGAGTATCGTAGTCGCGTCAAACATTATTCGCCAACAATCTCAATTTTCATCATAGCGTGCAGACCATGCCCAAGTTTCAAGTCGATCTCGTATTCGCCGAGCTCTTTCATGGAGAGCTTATGTACAATATGTTTTTTGTCGATTTTGATCATGTGCTGCTCTTCGACCGCGTGGGCAATCTCATCTTTTGTCACTGAGCCAAAAAGGTGGCCATTCTCACCTACCTTCTTTTTGATCCTTGTCGTAAGACGTGAAAGTTGTTCCTTCGTCTCTGTAAGACGCTTTATCTCAGCGGCTTCATTTTCAGCTTTTTTCTTTTCCGTTGCCTTGTGTTGGTTGATTACGGCATTGGTCGCCGCCTTTGCAAAGCCTTTTCCGATTAAGAAGTTTTGACCATATCCGTCTTTGACTTCTTTTATCTCTCCTGCTTTGCCCAGGCCTTTTACATCTTTAGTAAGTAGTACTTTCATATATATATATTCTTTCTCTATTGGAGAGATGAAACTCTCTTTGTTTATTTGTGTTCACAAGATTTTAACGTATTTGCTCTTATACAGAGATATCGTCTGTGTTCTAGCGTACGATTTCTCCACGATAACCTGAGATACCATGCTCAAGGTTGACTACACTCTTGAACTCCATATCTGCGAGTATCCGTTGGCAATGAGCACTTCTGCTTCCCACATGACAATAGAGAATGAGACTCTTGTCTTTCTCAAGCTTGGCTTCTTCTAAAGAAGTAAAAAAGCTTGTTGTAGGTACGAGAGAGTCCGTTCCCTTAATATGGCCGCTCTGGTGTTCCATCCACTCTCTGACATCGACCAGGTTAAAATCTACCATACCCAGATCCCGCGCTTCTAGAAGAGCAGTAAGTTCATCTGCGTCTATATCTTGTTGTGTAAGCAACTGTTCACACTCTTCCACGCTTAATCCGCGTGAATGTTCGTGTGTAACAGCTTCGAGTTCGTCTTTTTCCGCTTTTTGTGCTGCATATTCTGGAGTACAGAAAATCTGACAGTGACATACTCCGTCATTGGGTATCTCATGCTCAATAGCAGGCTTACACGGACAGATACGATCCTCTTCTTTATTCCCTGTGACAAAGAAACATGGACAATAGCGTTTATTGTAGATAAGCTTGTTTCGGGTCAAGCCCATTTGAATCCCCTCATTAATCAAAGGGTCTGGATTATAGGCATAGCCAAGCTGTTCTACGACCTTATCGGTAAACTTGACAGTTTTAGCCAGTTCAGTCTTGAATTCAGCAGATTCCGGATCGACTTTTTTCATTTCAGTGCTCATAGATTAAGGCCTTTATTTTGGATAATAATAAAATACTACTTAGAATTGATTTAATGAAGCTATATAACAGAGGCGAGGGTACCTTTATTCAGGTATCCTCAGGCAGTCAACTGCTTTACCTACTTTCGGGCCTTACCGGCGATGATAAAACGAAGTGCATTAAGTTTGATAAAACCTTCCGCGTCTTTTTGGTTATAGACTTCGTCTTCTTCAAAAGTCGAGTACTCTTCATTAAAAAGAGAGTCAGCAGATGCACGTCCGACGACGATAACGTTACCCTTGTAGAGTTTAAGACGAACAACGCCGTTTACAAACTCTTGAGACTTGTCGATTGAGGCTTGCATCATCTCACGTTCAGGAGCAAACCAGAAACCGTTATAGATAAGCTTTGCATAACGCGGCATCATCTCGTCTTTCAGGTGAGCAGCTTCCCTGTCGAGTGTGATCGACTCAATCGCGCGGTGTGCTTTTAACATGATCGTTCCGCCCGGAGTCTCATAACAGCCACGAGCCTTCATTCCGACGAAACGGTTCTCAACGATATCGATACGCCCGATACCGTGTTTGTTTCCAAGCTCATTGAGAGTCTGAAGCATAGTTGCAGGAGATAGTGCATCTCCATTGAGCGTCACCGGATCACCATGAGCATAGCCGATCTCTATATATTCAGCTTCATCAGGAGCATTTTCAGGGGAATTGGTCCATAGCCACATGTCATCTTCTGGTTCTGCATATGGATCTTCCAGGTGAAGTCCTTCATATGAAATGTGCAACAGATTCGCATCCATTGAATATGGGCTTGCAGCAGGGTTTCCATTCTCATCCAGATGTTTCTTATCAATCTCAATACCGTGGTCTTTTGCATAGGCAAGAAGTTTTTCTCTTGAGTTTAGGTCCCACTCTCTCCATGGCGCGATAATGGTAAGTGTAGCATCTTGACCTAGGTACCCCATCTCAAAACGTACCTGATCATTACCCTTGCCCGTAGCTCCATGGCTTACACCGTCTGCACCGGTAATTTTTGCAATTTCAGCTTGACGCTTAGCGATAAGCGGACGTGCGATGGAAGTCCCTAAAAGGTACTCTCCTTCATATATAGCATTAGCACGAAACATTGGGAATACAAAGTCTTTGACAAACTCTTCTCTCAGGTCATCAATAAAGATGTTCTCCGGTTTAATGCCAAGTTCAAGTGCCTTAATACGAGCAGGCTCAAGCTCTTCACCTTGACCTAAGTCAGCAGTAAAGGTAACAACTTCACACTGATATTCATCCTGTAACCATTTTAAAATAACACTAGTATCGAGACCACCAGAGTAGGCGAGTACGACTTTTTTAACTTCTTTTTTCATGTTTTCCCTTTATAGAGATAAATTATTGTCGCGATTCTATCGAAAAGAAGATGATAAAGAGTTGAAGAGGTCTTAATCGTTTTGCAAAAGAGAAGCCCGTGGTGACTTTGTCAAAGAGGTGTATTGCTTTAGTGAAGAATTCTATAGGCTTTGATCGAAAGAAGAACGCTTTTTCATAGTCGAGTTCAAGAACTCTTTCTGTTTTCTGATTTTTACGAGTTTTGAGGCAAACTCCTCTTTTTTGGAAGATAAAAAATTGTGAGCTTCTTGCATGATGTATGCGGCTTCTTTCATCTGCTCCAAAGACTCGAACTGAGGGAGCTGCTCAATGAGCTTTTCAATGTTTTTTTCATTCTCTTCTGCTACAGCAATTTTGAGTTCTTTAGCCCACTGCAACTTGAGTACTCTCTCTCCATGCTTCTAGTAAACCCTTGATTACCCTGTTGACGTCATTGATTTTTTCAATACTGTTCTCGGTGTTTGCCTGGCTAAGAAGCTGTAACTGATGGGTATATAGACCTTGTAAATACTCACTTAAACCGCCCTCTGCGCTCATATCAAGGGTATTTAAAAGTTCTGTGAGAACAGCAGTAGAGCGGTTTATCCAGTAGGTTCGTTTTTCGATATCGTCATTTCCAATAGAGCGTTTGGCTTGCATGTTAAAGCGCAAAATACCTTCGTAAAGCATTTCGATTAGTTTTTGTGGTGACTCAATACCGATATCGTTTTGTGCATATGTATTAACAGCAAGTGTATTATTCATCAGATTGTCCTTTTTTATTTCGCGTTTATCGCAGCTTCAATTTGTAGGTTTAAAGCACTGAATTGTCGTTCAAGTCCACCGATGATACTGTCATAGGCTGCAAATCTGAAAAACATTGCATCATATCGTGAGTCTAAAAGCTCTTGAGCGCGTAGCTGCTCATCTTCCAAATCTGCGATCTGGCTGTTCAGATTGTCACCAAATGAGGTCAGGTTTCCATTGAAACCGATCTGAGTATCAAGAAAACTATCCAGTTTTTTAAACAGACCATCGGTCTGTGTTCCATCCGTATCGGTAGAGTATTTTAAAAATGCTTCGGCTGCATCCGGATCTTCATTAAACTTGGTTCTAAACACACTTTCATCAAAAATTAAAGTTCCATTTTCAGTGAGCTCAAAGGCCGGTTGAATGAGCCCTGTAGAACCCGTTGTTGAGAAAAAACCAGCTAATGACTCATTGTTCGCATCCGTTGAAAAAAGGATGCTTTTGATATCCCTGGCGAGTGACTTGAAGGTGTTATCGCCATTAAACACGCCGATAGTATTGTTTTCGGCATCAGCGGTAAGTACACTGTCAATCTCTTTAAAGAGGGTATTAAAAGCAGTGACAAAACTCTTCATCTCTTCGACAATGTTGTCACTGTTTTGTGCAATAGTGACATTGCTGAGGCCAGCTTCGTTTAAAGTGATGTCAACACCGGTGATGATATCATCAATAGTATTGCTGCTGCGTATAAAGTCGATGCCGTTAAACTTAAAATGGGCATCCGTTCCCGCCTGTATAGGTGCTGCCTGCGTCAGGTTCTGCAAGAGAAGGGCTGAACCGTCGGTAACGGTAATGGTCTGATCTGAACCGGTTTCTTGGGATGTCAGCACGAGTCTATAGTCGTCTGGTGCTACATTGAGAACCTGGGACTTAAGCGATGAACCGGCTTGATCATTGATCATTTGAGAGAGCTCTTCAAGTGTTGTACTCGTCGTAACGTCTATATCAAAACTCAAAGCACCGGCTCCGATGGTAATCGTACCGTTTGCAGATGCGACCAGAGCCGTTTCAGAAAGAAATAGATCAGATTCCTGGATCTCTTTGGTCGCTAAGTCAGTGACATCAAGAGAAAAGTTCTGAGCTGAAACCCCTGACGCTGCCGAAACGCTTGCAGCACTACCGGTAACCGAGGTGGAACGATCGAGGTATAAGAGATCTTCACCCAAACTTCCCGTACTGGCGCCGAGTGATGACATCAAAGAGTTGATTAGATCATAGGCTTGGTTCTGCTGTGAGACAAATTCTATTTTTGCTTTGATCGGATCGATCTGAAGCTTTTCATCATTTGCTTTGAGCTTCTCTATAGTCTCGGCATTTAAGGCTCCGCTAGAACCAAGACCGAGTGAACTAAGTGTACCTGCCATAGCTTATCCTTTTTCGTCGAATATTATACCTGTCACTTCGTTCATCTTTGTAGCAAGCGTAAAGGCCTGCTCTATAGGAAAACGACGAATAGTATCATTAGTGTGTGTATCTATTACAGAAACAAAAAACACTTCGTCCCGATTGTCAAACCCAAAGCGTATAGAGGTATTAAAGGGATCGAGTGCTTTGTTAAGCGAATCGATAAGGTCCCTTGCCTCGACTTCCGCTTTTGCGGGACGGTCATTGTTAGACTTTTGTTGGACTTGTTCAACCTGAGTTTTTGCCTCTACCACAGGGTTTGGCCTAGGTTGAGCAGTCCTTTGCTCTGTTTGTACCTGGGTGCTTTGTTGTTTAGAAATATTATTAAATAGTTCCATGTCCAAGCCTTTATCAATTAGGAGTTATTTCCTTATAATCGGCAATAATAAAATAATCTTTAGGGCTTGGAGCACCTTTGCTAGATAAAATTCATCAAGCATTAAATGTTCCATGCTACACTTAGGAGATGACTTGGTGAAGTTTCGGTAAAAAAACATTAGGGTTCACATGCGACACTATCTGGAATTATTAAAAGATGAAGCGGTTTTGCGCCGATTAAGTTTAATTCAGCTTATCTCTTATTTCGGTGCATGGTTCTCTAATGTAGCCATCTATACGCTTCTTGTACAGCTTGATGTATCGGCTTTTATTATTGCTATGGTGGCCTCATTCCATTTTCTTCCGGGAGTTTTACAAGCCCCTTTTTCAGGTGTTTTGATTGATAGGTTTGCGCCAAAGAAACTTATGCTGGTTTTATTGAGCCTGCAAATCCTCAGTACCTTTTCACTTCTGCTCGTTACATCCTCGGAATGGATATGGTTCTTGTTTCTTTTGATCTTTATTCGTATGGGTGCATCAAGTTTTTATTTTACAATCGAGATGTCTCTTCTGCCGAAGATATTGGAAGGAAAGGCCTTACAGTATGCCAATGAGATACATTCTATCATTTGGTCCCTCTCTTATACCCTGGGTATGGCGATAAGCGGTTTTTTAGTCTACAAGCTGGGTGTCCAAATTGCCTTTATTATCGACGCTCTTCTATTTGTAATGGCTTTTTTTATGTTGCTTGGCCTTAGCTTCGATATTTCCTTTGAAAAGGCGCAAGAAAGTTTTTTAGATACTTTTGCCCAAGGCCTGAACTACTTAAAGCAAAACAAAAAAATAATCCACCTTATTCTTATCCACGCATCTGTGGGCCTAACCGTGTTCGATGCCTTGGTCACTTTGATGGTAAAAGAGTATTACTCCTCCTTGTTGGCTGTTCCTCTGGCCTTGGGAATAATGCATGCCATACGTGCGAGTGCACTCGTTCTGGGTCCTGTTTTTTTAGGAAAGTGGATAAACAGTTCTCGTCTTAGCTATCTTTTTTTGGCCCAGGGAGCGGCTATTTTAATCTGGTCCCTCGCGGTAGAGAATTTCTATCTCTCTTTGCTGGCTTCTTTTATGGTCGGCTTTGCGACGACGACGCTCTGGTCGTTTACCTATACCTTGATTCAAAAACATACCGATAAAGGGTTTTATGGAAGGGTAATTGCGTATAATGATATGATATTTCTGTTAACGGCTGCATCGGCTTCTTTTATGGTCGGGGTTTTAATCGAATCGGGCTGGAGCATTGCGGCCGTTTTAAGCATCCTGGGAGGAGCTTTTTTTATTACAGCGGTTTATATTATGTGGATTAGAAAGGTGTATAATGTTTAGTCTGGCAATTTTAGGCGGCATTTTGCTTAATATAGGCGCTTTTTTGATGTTTAGAGGCCTGGCTTTTCAAGCCATTATCGTATATCTTTTTGCAGATATCTGCTGGATAGTCATGGCCTTGCAGAAGGATGATTATATCGGTGCCGTGTTTATTACCAGTGGGATGATATTGGGTTTTTTAGCCTATTGGAAAATGCGCTCTGGAAAGATGTATAAAAGTTTAAATAATGAGGGCCGTGAACAGTAGGGTATAAAAGATTAAGCTTCCAATAACAGATAGAATGAGGAGAACCAGTATGAAACAGCCAAAATTATTGCGCGAAATCGGAGTTACTCTACTGCTGTTTTATGGATTGGGTAATATCTTGGGAGCAGGAATTTATGTGCTTGTCGGAAAGGTGGCCGGCATAGCAGGATACTTCACCATATCAGCTTTTTTATTGGCCTGCGTGATCACACTCTTTACGGCACTTAGTTACAGCGAGCTTGTCTCGCGCTATCCCATCAGTGCCGGCGCAGCGGCCTATATAGAAGAGGGGATAGGAATAAGATACCTTTCCCTCGGCGTCGGCCTTATGATCGCTGCAGCCGGATTGATCTCTGCCGCGGCAATTTCGCATGGCTTTGCGGGCTATTTGGCCCAACTTGTGCCAATAGACAAAGATCTTGCGATTACTGGGCTTATCCTTGTCCTTGTAATTGTTTCTGTAATAGGCATTAAGGAAAGCGTTATAGTGGCATCAATTCTTAC
>CAXGZT010000068.1:0-11978 GCA_964014335.1 uncultured Campylobacterales bacterium
GCCCAGCTTCTTTTCGATGGCAGCATCAAGGGGTTTAAACATATCGATAAACTTCGTTCTCACCTCTTCGTTTGTAATCTGAAGAACGTCGAGCATAGCTTCCGGTGTCAGGTGGGCGATCTTTGTCTGCATGTCCGCTTTTGTTCTGTACGTTAACAGATTGAAAGGAGTGAAGCCTCCGATACGGGGGTCTATATTCATAAGCGGTCTGACATCTTTATCGTTCACCAGAGATGAAAATGCGATATTATCCAAGTCTGTCGATCCAAAGTTTTGCTCATAGACCGCTTGAACGTTGTGGTGCGGGTCATTGACGTAAAATCCGATCTCTGCCAAGTCTTTTTTTACAAACTCGAAAAATTTATCATCATTTCTCTCTTCGAATGTATAGACTTTGGCAAGGTTCTTACTTGTCGGTGTATATTTTATGTCACCTTCCTGTGGTGAAGCAAATAACGTGACACTCAGTAGTGCCGGTACGATTAGTTTTGTCAGTAATTTCATGTATAGCCTTTGTGTAATTCCCTGTACATAGGTTAAAGTGTCTGAAAGCGTCATATGAGACATGAGATATATTCTCTTAAATATAGAAAATTATAATCTCTCTTCAGAGGTATTAGTTGATTAGTATAGCTTTTTTTGTATGAATTAAAATAAAAAATGAGGCTTAGTTTTTAGAGATATACCACCTGTTACCAAGTGGCATATGCTTGTGTAGATTGAGACTACTCTATAATCGAGTTGACAGTATCTTGGAACAGTTTTTCCGCTTCAAGAAGAGAATCAAAGGTCTTTTCCTTCTCAGTATCTAAATCAGTTGCGCTGATCCAGTTTTGAACAGCTGGGTAACCCATATAAGTTTTTGCCTCACCTTTCTTTTTGTAGATGTAGAAAGTACATGGTGCAAATGCTCCAACTTCCGGATGATCTTTGTGAATCGGAAAGATTACATCCAGTTTACATACAGAGTATGTGTCATAGTAGTCATATACACCACCATATCCTGCATCATCAAACTCTGATGCAAAGTCAACGAATCCAGGGAACAAGAAGCCGATTGGCTCCATTTCACCTTCAAATTCAGCTTCGAAATCATCTTTTGCTTCTAAGATCTCATCTTCTGTCTCACCGCCAAGTTCTGCCACAAAATTTGTTTGGTGCATAATTAGCATATCGGCGATGTGTTCGTAGTTAAGCTCTTTAAAGTGACCGCCAGGAAGTGCTTTTTCTAGAGCTTTTTTCAAGAGTTTAGAGTAAGCAATCAAGTCTGGATTATCCATAGGAATACCTGTAATTCTTGACATACCTCTAAGTGTAAGTCCAGAGATACTCATTGTCTTACCTTTTGATGTGTCATCATCTCTGTTGGAGTAAATAGACATACTTAAAGGAGAGAGAAGACCGATGTTAGGATAGTCTTTAACAAGGGCTAGTACATGTTTTGAACTGTGTACCGTGAATAGGTGATAAGTCTCATAGAATGTAGCACCAAAACGTGGTTTGAACGGAGCGTTCATGTTGTTATTGCCATCAATAACAAAACCAGTATCTTCGAAAGCTTTTTCGATTGTTGCTGCAGTGATTTTGCCGTCAGGATTAGCCACAGTAAAAATACGAATATCTTGACCGTCATCGATACCAGCTTGTGCTTTTGGTGCAGTTGCTGAACATGCTGTTAGAGCGAATGCTACGAGAGCGCCTACTAAGATTGTGTAAATCTTTTTCATTCTTGTCCTTAATTGTGATTTAATTGGTGTTGAACTGAACAGACAATGCTTCTGATCGGTCCAGTTCTAATCTTCAAGATGTGATTTTAACACTATTTATATCTAGATTATCTTAATAATTAGATGTAAATACTATCTCCCACTTGTATTGTCCCATCCGTAACAGTTTTGGCAAAGATACCTCTGTGGTCTTTTAGGAGTTTGGGTGCCTTTGGATCTACTTTTGAAAGCCCTTTGCAGAGAGTACAATCCTGGGTTATTTCCAAAAGAGCGGACCCGATCCTGAGCCTATCACCTATATTTAATTTGTAGACGTCAAAATCCATCAATATATTCTCGCCAAGCGAACCAAAAGGCATATCAATGCCATTTTTCTCGGCCAGTGTATAGCTTTCCAGAGAGCTTAGCAGAACGGAACGCTGCAGCTCCTTGGCATAAAACTTGTCTTTTAAAACACCTTCTTTGTCTAGGCTTAGATTGTCTTGTTCGAGTACCTTCGTGTCCCCGCTGGCATCTTTTATGGAGATAAAAAGCTTAATGACCTTTCCTGCATTTTCATTCTTCATAGCTTACTCCTTCTTAATCGAGATCTTCTTGAAACTCTTCAAGCCCCATTCTTTCGTATGCGCCGCTGCTGATGTATTGTAATGTGATAAGAAAATCATCCTCTTCTACATAGCCGACTTGGCCGTAAATGATTTTATTATGCCCATCTATAAATACGGATGAAGGGTAAAAGTTGTAACCTATATGTTTGGCAAAATCGTATCCGCTTCCTTTGAAGTCTCTATATATGACTGTATTGTCATGCTTTACGTTGATGTCGACCAGTAAAAATTTTTTCTTAAGCACATCACGAATATTCTCATCATCGAGTGTAAACATGATCATACTGTCGCAATAGCCACAGTCTGTCGTATGCAGAAAAACAAAGATCTTTTTCTCTGCTGATTTCGCAGTGTTTGCAAGATCGTTAAGGTTTATCTCTTCTGCCATGAGAGTTGTCTGTAGAAATAAAAAGATAAAAAATGAGCTGATTAGAAGTTTAAACAAGTGAGTACTTTAAGGTGAAGATGAGAACAAGCTCTGCTTGTTTTCACTCTTCGAAGAAGACCAAGTGGATTACTTGATCTTGCTAGCATCGGTTTTAGTGTTACCCTTACGGTCAGTCCAAGTCATCTCGATCTTGTCGCCTTTAGCAGCGCCTTTGAACTGGAACTTGAAGATAGGGTTTTTAGAAAGGAACTGGCTTGTAGATACTTCATATACAAGTTTACCATTCACAGATGCAGTGATACGAGTGATAAAGTTAGCGTTCTCTTTATCACCAGTTTTTTTAGCTGCTTGATCGTAAGTCGTCATATCGTGTTTTGCTAAGGCTTTAACTTTAACGATATCGCCTTTCATTTTTGCTTTAATTTTCATAAATATACCTTTATTTTATTTGTTATAAAAGCGAAGGTGGATTAACCTTCACAACCACCAAGTGCAACTGTAAGTGTTTTAACACCAGAGTATAGTTTTCCGTCTTTACCTTCTACAATTGCAGTAACTGTAATTGGCGTACCGTCAGATTTCAACTTGATCTTAAGATCATAGTTGATGATGCTGTTTTCGTGAACAGTCCATGCTGCTACTGCAGACTCAGGGTTGGCATTTTGGAAAAGTGCAACAGATTTAGCATCGATGTCAGACTTGATATTAACAGGAACAGCACCACCGTTAGCAGCAACATCCGGCATAGTAACCGTTACACCGCTCTCTGTTGTAGCTTTTGTGCCGTACATTGCCATTACGGCATCATCAACATTGTGAGCTGTCCATACAGTCGGTTTTGTTTTTCTAAAGTCTTCAGCATTTGCCGCAGGTACGACAGCAGCTACTGCTGCTAGCCCACTTAGGCTTAAAAATTTTCTTCTTTCCATTTTGTTTGTCCTTTTTGTGATTTTACTCTTGATAAATATGAGATTAACTCATGTTTATTACCAAGAGGTATCCTTTGTTTTATTTACCGGCGATTAAGTAATCAACCACTGATTTGAATTCTGCATCTGTCAAGCTTGAACCACCTTTGGCAGGCATTCCACCTTCTGTACCGGCGATACCGTTAGCGTAAACCTTAGCTATACCTTTGCCAGTATAACCGGCCCAGTCAGAACTGCCAGGAGCTAGGAAAGAGGAGTGACACATTGCACAATTGCTTTCATATGCCGCTTTTGCATCAAAGGCACTCTCTTTTTTCGGAAGGTCTCTTACTGTAGAGATCGGTGGTAAGAAGTCTCTAATACCGCCACCCTCTTTGATACGAACAACTTTAACAGTCGCTTCTTGACAATCTTTCATACAGCGCTCTGCCGGATTAACCTTGATAGCACCAAAATTTGTCGGGTTAGCGTAATACTTACGAACGTCTTCAAGAGCGCCCGGACCGTCAATATTTGGTTCAAAACCATCTTTGTTTGGCATTTCTATTTTGCCGAAATTGTCTTGGTTAAGTTCCCAATCGTCATCTTCTACAACTTCACCGTCAACTCTTAGCTCATTGATGCTTAGCATGTACGCAGTCAGTGCATAAGTCTCGTCATCGCTTAGAGATTTAGTGAACGGGTGAGGCATACCAGACTGGATGTACCACCACATAGTACTAGCCTCTGGCCAGTAAGAACCGAATACACGAACCGGACCGTCATTGTCTGGTTTGTCTCTTTGGTTTGTCAATGTCTTTTGAAGTTCATAAGCATTACCCTTAGAGAGTGATGGGTATCCGCCGCCACCTGAACCAAAGTCACCGTGACACATTACACATTGTGCTTCGTACAGTTCTTCACCTTCAGAAACTGTACCTTTTCCCGGAGGAGGAGGTGAAGTCGGAGTAACATCCTTATCCCATGCTGCGATCTCGTTTGCAGTCGCTCTTCTACCGTGGTTAAGTGCAGGAATCTCTTGAGTGTTAACTGCATAAGGACCCGTCATACCGTTAACAACCGGGTGGTAAGAACCGCCATCAATTGTTGCTTTTCCATCTCCATATGCCATCTCTGCAGGTGCAGCAGTTGAGCCGCCTCCGCAACCTACTGCCAATAGTGCCGCTGCACTTACTGCAGCAGCAGAAACAATTAACTTACGATCTAATTTGAACATGATTCACCTTTCCTTCTGCTGTTACTTCCCAAGTCTCTACACCGTTTCTGTGGTAAACGCCCTCTACTCCAAGTACGCCTGTCTCTTGATCGACAGTCGGCTGGATATAGCCTGCGTCATCCATTGCACGGGATGTAAGAAGAAGAGTTTCCCCTTTTTTGTAAGTGTGCATATAGCTCCAGCGCGTCCATGATTTTGGAAGGATAAGACCTTTTAGATTCGCTTCAACGTAGTTACTACCACCGTCAAATGAGATATCAACGCCAGTAATCGTACCCATCCCAGACCATGCAAGACCTTCGATTTCAACGATGTCGCCATCTTTAAGGTTTGTCCATGGTTTTTCCGGAGACGGAGTTACCACAGTAGAGTTGACTTCATTTGCATAGAAGTGTTGGATCGCTTTACCAGACTTTTTAAGTGCAGTATATTTAGATGTCTCTTCTTTACAGTAGAACGGCTCTGCAGAGAACTCCAAACGTTTAAGCCATTTAACACATAAGTTACCTTCCCAGCCCGGAACAAGAAGACGTACCGGATAACCCTGCTCAGGACGCAGTGCTTCACCGTTTTGTCCCCAGACCAGCATTGCATCGTCCATGACTTTGTCTATCGGGATAGTTCTACCCATCTCAGAGTTGTCAGAACCCTCAGCCAGCATCCATTGAGCACCCGGCTTGATACCTAGATCTTTGATCAGGTCTTTGATATAAACACCAGTCCATTCGGCAGAACTCATGAAACCTTTAGCAAACTGCAGAGAGTTGAACTGAGGTCCACGCCATTCCTGTCCACCGTTGGCCGGACACTCGATGAAGTGCGTACGTGTTACACGAGGGTAGCGCTTAAGCTCTTCCAGGGTAAGAACGATGTCTCTCTCAAGTTCTGCACCGTGAATCATCAAACGGAACTCATTTGGATCGATGTGAGCAGTACCACCGTGACAACGGCTGAAGAAAAGACCGTTTGGAGTAATAATACCTTCAGATTCGTGGATAGGACATACAGCGATTGATGCCTGGAAGTTACCTGAAGCCAGAAGCTTAGTATTTCTTCTCGTATTATTGTGCTCGTATGCAGACGGAATACCGTAACGGTTTTTGGTTACTGGATCTCCCAACTTTTGACCCCATGCTGGGTGATGCATGATCGCAGGATCATCTGCAGATGTCGCTTCGTTAGCTGATAATGCTGTTGCAGCCGCAACTGCACCGATCGATGCAGTTCTTTTGAAAAAGTTTCTTCTGTCAGATTGGACATTATCGTTAGATAACTCTAAATCTTTTTGAGAATTGTCATTCTTCATATTTTTCCCTTTCGTGTTGTTGTAATAGATTTTATTGTTTCATATCGGCAATAAATGAGCTCTTACTGTAAGAAAGCTCACAATTAAATGACAACGCCTTTGTTTGAATCGTAAACTTGAGTATCTTTGCGTACAGGAAAATACTCAATATTTTATCACACTATAGATCAAGTGTGCTGAAAATAGAACGAATGATAATTATACTAAAATATTTATGTATAAACAGTTATTACTCGTACTTACTCAATACCTCTTGTTACTAATTGAAACAAAGAGGGTCTCTTCAGATACCTGCTAATTTTAAACTGTGAAATTATATTGCTAGCAAGTGTTTAAAGTTTGCTATATAATTGTGGAGTAATTGTGGTCGGCTCAGTGAGTCTTAATAATCCCGAGAACGACATAGGTCTGATTTGTCTCATCCATGTAGAATGGAATGGTAAAACCTTCATGTTCTATATCCCTGATGTTTTCATCATCAAAATAGATAGACTTTTTGTATTTTTTTGCCTTGCTCGGCATATTGATGATAATCGTATCAAGATAGAGTTTAAAGTTTTTTACCCCTTTAAGGTCCTTTTGGATAAAAGGTTCTAAAATAGCTTTTAGCTGTTGCTGATAGAGTTTTGAACTCAGGATTTTCATGACTTCTCTCCCTCCTTTATCCAGTTATCGATCTCTTTCATATTTTCATAATAGGGTGTGAATTCTGTTTTGTCGTTCAGAAAGTTCTCTAGCTCTCCGTTAAGTTTTTTCTGGTTCTCTAAAAACGATTGATCTATTACTGTCACCTTGTCTTTTGGAAGCATCTTTAAAAGATCTTCAAGAAACTCATCTTGAACCTGAAGCTGTAGTGTTGCCATTCTCTTGCCTTTTAGCTGTGTGTTTTTAAGACCATGGGACAGATCTTAAAACACGGATGATCGGTATTATATATAAAATTATCAAACATCCAACTTTAGTGTTTTGAGCAGACCCCCTTGGGGGAGCGTATAAAAACATAGGAAGTTTATATAGTACGATCATATGGTTTTTTTAATAGCGTGCATGCTATTATTAGGGCTATTGACCCGGAGCAGGAAAGCGCTAAGGGTGAAAAATAGACTTTGTAGATGAAAAGTATAGGGTTAAAGCAGTACTTAAAATACGTCTGCTTAGCCCAGGGTAGGTAGAATGAAGAGTATTTATATCGGAATTGTCTGTTTAGTGTTGATGGGATGTTCACCGCTAGTGCATAAGGGTGATTATGTCACCTATACAAGCGGGGATTATGTTTTTATCAAAAATAGTTTTATTGACCAGAGCATTGACTGTATCGAACTCGGTAAGATGAAACAGGGAGGGATGGCTGCAAAATACTGTGTAGGGGTAAACTATGCCTCGCAACTCGTTCAGGGTTTTATATTTGAGCACCATTATGACAATGTAAACGAACGCTTTATCGGTGCAACCTTAAGCTTTAAAACCAAAAACACCTTTACGATTCAATGCAGTTCAGAGACAATCGATGGGGAAAGTTCTGGTCGAGAATACATCAACTGTATGGTTCCTCGAACAAGCTTTGATCTTTATGCTTTTATTGTAAACTCAAATAGAGATGTACACGGCCGGTTCAAAGCCGCAGTAGGGGATATAAGGGTATATAACGATGCTATTGATGCCCAGGGAAAAGCTCTTTTGCACCAGTTTTATAAAGAGAGGGTGGAAAATAATAAAAAAGAGTGGAAAAAAAGAACGCTTTAGTCCAGATCATCTACGGGTAGAGAGCTCCTATTCGCACTCTTTACTGCTCTCTTTCAAATAATTCTGGTTCACCCAGCCTTTCTTACCCTTATACTCGACATAGCACCATCCCTCTTTGGCCTGTGCCAAAAAGGCTTTGATCTCTTCTTCTTGCATGTTCATCATCGATTCTAGATCAATATTTTTTCCGCAACCATGATTTTTAACACATTGTGCATTATAAGGGATACTTGTGATCTTTTTGGATTTATGCGTTGCTTCAGCGCGAATGTTTAGAGTGTCGTTCGATTTTACCTTTTGAATCTGCCAATAGGCGATACCTTCAGCAAACAGGGAAGATGAGATAAATAAGACCAAAAGCAGATTTTTCATTAGGGCTCCTAAAATAAATGTTTGTCATTATAGCCAAGAGTTTTTGAAATAGGAAATGAGGTTAGTGTGGAGTGCATGCAGTTTGGCATATGCACTCTTTTTAAGAAGGGTCAAGCTCTATAAGCCCGCTGCCTTGATCTTCTCTGCTTGAAAGTGGGCTTGAAGAGGTTCAATGATCTCATCCATTGTCCCGCCGCCCAATATCTCGTTCAGGCGATAGAGCGTAAGGTTGATACGGTGATCCGAAATACGGTTTTGCGGATAGTTATAGGTACGGATACGGCCCGATCTGTCTCCTGTTCCTACCTGCTCTTTACGTGCAGCTCCGTCGGCTTCCATCTTCTCTTGCATCTGTAGGTCGTATAGACGGGCTTTGAGGACTTTCATCGCCTTGTCTTTGTTCTTATGCTGAGATTTTTGGTCCTGGTTGGTAACGACAAGACCTGTGGGAAGGTGAGTAATTCGAACCGCGGAATCGGTAGTATTAACAGACTGCCCGCCGCATCCTGATGAGCGCATGACATCGATTTTAAGGTCATTTGGGTTGATCTCGATCTCAACATCATCGACTTCAGGCATAATAGCCACGGTGATGGCTGAGGTGTGAACACGGCCTTGCGACTCGGTTTGAGGTACGCGCTGTACGCGGTGCGTACCGGACTCATGTTTTAGGTAGGAGTAGACCTTCTCCCCTTTTATAAGGGCGATCATCTCTTTAAAACCACCTGCATCGCCGTCAGACGAAGACATGATCTCTATCTTCCAGCCCTTAAGCTCAGCATAACGGGTATAGGCAGTAAAGAGGTTTCCGACAAAGATAGCTGCCTCGTCTCCGCCTGCACCTGCGCGCATCTCCAAAAAGATATTGCGGTCGTCATTAGGGTCTTGAGGCACAAGCAGTCCCTTGAGCTCTTCTTCGATGAGAGGGATCTGCGGCTCCAGCTCTTTGAGCTCCTCTTTGGCGAGTTCATCCATCTCTGGATCACCCAACATCTCTTTATTATCCGCTATCTCTTGAATAAGGTCATTATACTCTTTGGCTTTTTCGACAATAGGCAGTAGGTTCGATTGCTCTTTCGAGAGTTCGGTCATCTTTTTAATGTCGGCTGTAACATCGGGCGAGCTCAGAAGTTCGGTGAGTTCATTATAGCGATCAAAAAAGGGCTTAAGCTTTGATTGTAACATAGCAGTCTCCAGTTCGGGTGAAGAGGTTGTGTCTAGTTCACAGGAACTAGCACGGTGAAGAGGTAATGTGGAAGGAATTATATTAGGCTATAAATAGCACACTACCTCACACCACCAGTGCATTCAGCACTTGGCTTAATTTATTGTATAAAACTAAGCGATTGCGTTAACAGCAGTGTGTAAACGGCTTACTTTACGTGCAGCAGTCTCTTTTTTCAAGATACCCTTGCTTACAAATTTGTGAATCTGCTGGTTAGCAACTTTAAGTGCCGCAGTAGCTTCTTCTTTGTTTCCTGCGTCGATTGCAGAACGAACGTCTTTAACGATGTTTTTAAGACGAGTACGGTAGAAACGGTTACGTTCAGTCTTTTTGATAGTTTGACGGATACGTTTTACTGATGATTTATGGTTAGCCATATCAATAATTCCTTCATAGGCGCTCTATATCTGGCCCTATATTTTTTTTAAGAGTAGAATATTATCTGAATTATAATTAAATTTAAGTTAAGCATAGTATATAAATTCAGAAAGACACAATGGGAGGGTAGATCCGAATTTTGAAAATCTATTTTTCATAATTATCAACTATAAAAAAGAGAAGGGATGGTAGAATACACAAACTGTAGGCCTTTTGCAAGAGGTCTAATATATGATGCATCTATTGTAAGGATAAGAATGAAATTATTTGGTACAGATGGAGTGCGCGGTGAAGCGGGCGGTTTTTTAAACGCAAGTAAGGCAATGAACGTTGCCATAGCTGCCGGTATTTACTTTAAACAACACGCCAAGACAAAAAAGATCCTTGTCGGGAAGGACACCCGTCGCAGCGGGTATATGATAGAAAATGCCATTGTAAGCGGACTGACCGCCATCGGGTATGATGTGATTCAGATAGGGCCCATGCCCACGCCCGCCATCGCTTTTTTAACGGAGAATATGCGTTGTGATGCAGGTATTATGATCTCGGCTTCACACAACCCTTATGATGACAACGGGATCAAATTCTTCGATGCGCACGGAGACAAGCTCTCCGAGGATATAGAGGCCAAGATCGAAAAGATCTATCATGACGAGCTTCTGATGACATCTTCGTGTGCGACCGGAAAGGAGATCGGCAAGGCGCAGCGTATTGATGACGTCATCGGACGCTATATTATCCAGCTCAAAAACTCTTTTCCCAAAGAACTTTCACTGCAGGGACTTCGTATCGTCCTTGATACGGCCAACGGGGCAGGATACAGAGTGGGACCGACGGTTCTTGAGGAGCTGGGTGCAGAGGTTATTGTTATCCACAACAAACCGGACGGTTTTAATATTAATGAGGATTGTGGAGCCCTGCATACCAGGGAGCTTGCTCAGGCGGTCGTAAAGTACAGGGCTGATATCGGTATCGCTCTGGACGGAGATGCAGACAGACTCGTGGTCGTGGACGAGAAGGGCGAGGTTGTCGACGGAGATCAGCTTCTTGGCGCTATCGGGATCTACCTTCATAAAAAAGGCGTGCTGCGCGGAGGAGGAATCGTCACGACCGTCATGAGTAATCTCGGTCTTGAAGAGTATATGAAAGAGAACAAGCTTCAGCTTTTCCGTGCAAATGTCGGGGACAAGTATGTGCTGGAGATTATGAACGAGAAAGATATCAATTTCGGCGGTGAGCAGAGCGGACATATAGTCCTGCATGATTACGCCAAGACGGGGGATGGTCTGATGTCGGCACTTCAAATCCTTGCTCTGGTTTTGGACTCCGGTAAAAAAGCGTCAGAAGTACTTCGCCCTTTCCCTCTTTATCCGCAACAGCTGAGAAACATGAAGATAAAAGAGAAAAAACCTTTGGATAAGATAGCAGGCTTAAAAGAGCAGCTGGAAAATGTTGAACAACTGAATATGCGCCACCTTATCCGTTATTCGGGAACGGAAAACAAGCTTCGTATCCTACTTGAAGGAAAAGACGCTAAAGTTCTAGACGCAAAAATGAATGAATTGGTAGAATTTTTTGGAAAAGAACTGGCTTAGACTTATTTGGCCCATGGCCCTTGCCATGGCAGGGATATTTATTATCGATCAAAACATAAAAACAGTTTTTTTAGAGGGTTTTCGCTATTACGGTGAGTGTATCGATCTGATTCTGGTCTTTAACAAGGGTGTGGCGTTTTCTATGTTCGCTTTTTTAAAAGAGTGGTTAAAGTGGATACAGCTTGTAATGCTTCTTGCCGTGATAGGCTATACCCTGTATCTAAGTAACAGGATATACTCGGTACCCGTCGGCATCCTGGCGGGTGCGGGTCTTTCTAACGTCTATGACCGTTTTATCCATGGAGGCGTCGTCGATATGTTTTATTATCATGGATGGCCTTATCCCGTAGGAGGCCATGAAGGTTTTGCCGTCTTTAACTTTGCCGATGTGATGATCGATGTTTCTGTGGTCTGGCTATTGTGGATCAACTGGAAAACAAGCTGTCTCTTATACACATCTCCGAGCCCACGAGACCCACAGTGATCTCGTA
>CAXGZT010000069.1:0-11863 GCA_964014335.1 uncultured Campylobacterales bacterium
TACACCGACACTTTCGTCGGCAGCGTCAGATGTGTATAAGAGACAGCTGTAAACTCGCGAATTCCCGGAAAATGCTCATTCTCGCCGGGCCCTATTATGGGGAGGGAACGCCTCCTCTGCGAAAAGTAACCTGCTTTCATGAGGGCCGGAAGGTCAACGACGTGGTCAATGTGAAGATGCGTCAACAAGACGGCTTCCAGATCTACAATATTCGCCTTACTTTGTCCGAAACGTAAAAACGCCCCGCCTCCGAGATCAATCATTATAAGCGCTCTATTGTCTTTTTTGATGAGATAAGAGGCAGATGCTCTCTCTCCTGTTTCAGGCCCGCCGGAACCCAGGACCTGCACCGAGATCTGCGAAGCGGCAAGCCACAGGGGCAGCAGTAGATATAAAAAAGATTTCATAATTATCCTTCGCTTATATTATAACAGTTCATCTGTGCAATGCATGTACTCTTGGGGATAAAAAGTTACTCTCCAGAGAGGTTCTTGAAGGTGTAAAGTCATTGGGTATTGTTGCATTTCAAGGTTTTTATCTTAGCGAACCAAAAAGTGATATTCAATCGTAAAGGACGATTGAGAAGATTTTGCTATAATCACGATAATTATTTACTAGAAGGAAAAGAGATTATGACAATCCTTTCTACTGCCGATGCACAATTCGGCGAAGCTTTTGAAGAACTACTGGGACGGGGAAAGATGGATATCGAGCAGGTATCGGCTATCGTCAACGGCATTATTTCCGAGATCAAGACAGAAAAGAACGGTGCACTTAAACGTCATATCGCAAAGTTTGACAACTGGACACCGGCCCATGATGAAGATCTGAGAATAAGCACGGGTCTGATGAAAGAGGCTTATGAAGCCCTGGACGAAAAATTGAAGGCCTCTTTGCACCTGGCTTACGACCGCATCAAGGCCTATCATGAGAAGCAGCTTCCAAAGTCGTGGTTTGATACCGAAGCCAACGGGACTATCCTGGGTCAGAAAGTCACCGCCGTCGACAGGGCAGGACTCTATATCCCGGGAGGAAAAGCAGCCTACCCCTCTTCACTTTTGATGAACGTCATTCCGGCCCAGGTTGCCGGTGTAGAGGAGATTATAGTCTGTACACCGACACCGGATAACGAACCTAACCATCTTCTGCTTGCGGCATGCCACCTCTGTAATGTCTCCAATGTGTTTAAGGTAGGCGGAGCGTCTGCTATTGCAGCGATGGCTTACGGGACAGAAAACATTCCCAAGGTCGATGTCATTACCGGACCGGGCAACATCTTTGTCGCGACGGCTAAAAAGCTTGTCTTCGGCGAGGTCAATATCGATATGATCGCGGGACCGAGCGAGATCGGTGTCTTGGCGGATGAGACGGCGAATCCCAACCATTTGGCCATTGATCTTCTTTCTCAGGCGGAACACGATGAGATGGCTTCGTCTATATTGATCACACCCTCTCAAAAGATCGCGGATGAGACGGTAGTAGAGGTCGAGGCATGGCTAAAAAAGCTTCCGCGTGAAGAGATCGCAAGAAAGTCTATAGAAGAGCGCGGAGCAGTCATTGTTACCAAGGACATGGATGAGGCCTTGCAACTGATGAACGAAATCGCACCGGAACACTTGGAAGTGGTAACCGCGAGTCCTTTTGATCTTCTTCCTAGTATCAAACATGCAGGTGCTATCTTCCTGGGCCCGAATACACCTGAGGCCATAGGCGATTATGTAGCGGGACCAAATCATACTCTGCCTACAGGGGGGACAGCTAAATTCTACTCTCCGCTGGGCGTTGAGAACTTTATGAAGAAATCTTCAATTATCTCATTTTCTGCCGATGCTATCAATGAAATTGGCGAAGCCTGTGCTATGATTGCTAATACAGAAAGCCTGACGGCGCATGAGCAGTCTGTTCGGGTAAGACTGAAATAAGACATAAAAGAGGATAAATATGGAAACACTGCTTCTTCACCCTCCGGTCGTGCACTTTGCAATCGTCCTGCCTATAGTCGCTTTGTTCTTCCAAATCGCCTATAGTGTAACGAACAAGGATGCCTATTCCCAATGGTCATCGTATATTTTGATTGTTTCCGCGCTTTTTATGATTGCGGCTTGGTACACGGGCGGTTTGCAGGGCGAGGATGTTTACCCTCTTTTATCTGATGAGGGACAGGGCCTTCTACGTCGGCATAAGGATCTTGGCCTCTATATCATGCTTGTAACGGTTGTACTGGCGGTACTCAAGTTTATGGCTTTCAGGTCGAGAAAGGTGGTCTTGGAAACGGTTGTTCTGATCGGACTTCTTGCTACGTCATCAAGCCTGGCCTATCAAGGTCTCTTGGGCGGAGATGTAGTCTACAAGCACGGCGGCGGTGTTGAAAATTATTCTGACGGCATGGAGTGTTTAGACGATCCGTCGATGTTTATCGAGGATGAGGACGATAGCTCGGATTAAGAGGCCCTTGCGAAGGAAGAATTCTCATAAGCAATCTATATCAAGAGAGCATACCCTTGCTCTCTTTAGCATTTTAAAACATATCACTGCTTCTTCAAAAAAAAACTTGCCCTCATTAAATACTCCCTGATATTTCTCTAAAAAATATAAGGAAAACACCAATTAAAATATAGCATTTTATTTGGTATTTCTTATTTTACACACAAGCAAAAAATTCTAAAGAATTTTTCAATTTCTTTAGTTTCAGGTAAGAGTAATTAAGCTATTATCCCCCTAGGAAAGTTCTTTATTTGGTAAGAATAAGGACTGCTTCTTATAATTATTAGTACAACTAATTACGATAAGTTCATAATCTTAAGTAGGAGGAGAATGAATGCATTTAGGTTTCTTAGTAGACTTGCATCTTTGTATGGGATGTAAGGGCTGCGAAATTGCATGTAAGGTCGAAAACGAGGTGCCATTGAGTACATGGCGTCTTCGTGTTAAGTATGTTGATGTAGGTGTCTTCCCTGAGACGAAACGTACATTTACTCCGTTGCGTTGTAATCACTGTGCTAATGCACCATGTGAGCGCATCTGTCCGGTATCGGCACTTCACTATATCGAAAACGGTATCGTTGATATCGATAAAGAGCGTTGTATCGGTTGTGCAGGTTGTGTTATGGCTTGTCCATACGGTGCGATCTATATCGACCCGGAAACACAGACTGCCGATAAGTGTACCTATTGTGCACACCGTATCGCATCAAGTCTAATGCCGGCCTGTGTCGTCGCTTGTCCGGTTGAAGCGAATATCTTTGGTGACCTTGATGACCCTGCGTCTAATATCAGCCGTTATATCATGGAGCACCAAGGTGATGTTCAGGTACGTAAACCTGAGAAGGGTACTGACCCTCATCACTATTATGTAGGTGGCGGTAATGTAACACTTAACCCACTTGCATCTCACCGTGCTGAAGGTTACGACCTGTTCAATAAACTTACGACAAAAATGCCTGTAGGAGGACACCACTAATGCATGAAGTAGCACTAGACGCGACAAACGCAATTGTAACACTTGACGTTGGACTTCCAGGTATCGTTTGGGGTTGGATTATTACGATGAACATGTGGGCAAAGAGCATCGGTACCGGTGTTATCTTTATCCTTTTCTACCTTCTTAAGAAGTATCCGAATGAAGCAGCATATTTGCGTTTACCGTTAACGTTGGTATCTATTGTATTCATTCATATCTTCCTTTTCTTTACGGTTATCGATTTACACCAGATGTTTAGATTCTGGCATATCTTTTTCCACCCGCACTGGACTTCAGCTATTACAGTTGGTGCATGGATGGCAACGATATTTGTCGGTCTGATCTTTTTCCTTGCTTATGCGTCTTTTATCAAGAAAGACAATGCACTGTTTGATAAAGTACTGACTTGGACTGTTGTTGTCGGTATCCCAGTTACGCTTTATACTGCCGGTCTGATGGCAGAATCAACGGCTCGCGAGTTATGGCAGATGCCGACAGAGTCAGCACAGATGATTCTTGCAGCAACACTTGCCGGTTCAGCGACTGCACTTCTACTTGGCGGGAAACTTCCATACGAAGCAAAACGCGACCTGGCTATTATTCTTGGCCTGTCTGCATTTGGTGCGTTTACGCTTTATATGAGCGAATATATCTTCGGTGCGATGAAAGCTGAAGAAGTAGCGGCTGTTTTAGAGTTTATTAAAGGTCATGGTGAATATACAACTATGTTCTGGATCGGTCAGGTATTTGCTTTTATCGTTCCTATGGTACTTGTTATTCTAAGTGTTAACAACAAATCTACTGGTCTTCTTACAATGGCTTCAGTATCTGCATTGGCAGGTCTGTGGGTAAGTAAGCATGTATGGCTAGTAATTCCACAACTATTAAGTATGAGCTAAGGAGGCCATTGAATGTTTTTAGAAAACAGAAGAACATTTCTTAAGGGTGCTGCATTTACTGTCGCAGGCGCCGCTATCGCTAAAAATGTAATCAGTACTGATGTATTGGCTGAATCTCTAAATGAGAGCAAATTCACTAATACGCCTGATTCATTAGCATTTTACCCACCACTGGACCAGTGGGATGACTTCAAAGAGTTAGACGGTGATGACTGGAAACGTGGCGGTATTAACCGTCAAGGTGTACGTTCAGAAGAGAACCCGGACGGTATCGAAGTCAATGATTTCGCTATCGTTCCGACTGCATGTTCGAACTGTGAGGCCTCTTGTGGTCTTACGGCTTGGATTGATAAGAAGACTTTCACAGTTAAAAAATATATGGGTAACCCTTTACACCCGGGTTCTCGCGGACGTAACTGTGCAAAAGGCTATGCGACTCAGTCTCAAATGTACGATCCGGACCGTCTTGCTTTCCCTATCAAAAGAGCCCCGGGTTCTAAGCGTGGTGAAGGTAAATGGATCCGTGTAACATGGGATGACGCGATGACTGCCATCGGTAAGAAGATGGGTGACACGCTTCGTAAGGGTGATGAGCTCTCTAAAAAATCTGTAATGTTCCATGTTGGCCGTCCAAATGAGAACGGTTTCACGGGTAAAGTATGGCAGACGCTTGGTACGGATGCGTTCAACTCACACACAAATATCTGTTCATCTGGTGGTCGTACTCCGACTATCCAATGGTCAAATGATGACCGTTCATCACCGGATTGGGCGAATGCGAAACTTGTTTTCCTTAACTCGTCTCACGCGGCAGATGCGGGTCACTACTTCCAACAAGCGGCGGGTCACATCGCTGATGCACGTAAAAAAGGTGCAAAGATGGTTGTTATGGATCCTCGTATGTCAAACTCTGCAGGTATGGCAGACCTTTGGATCGCGGCATGGCCGGGTACGGAAGCGACTATCTATCTTTACCTGGTTAACCGTATCCTTCAAGAAGGCAAGGTAAACGAAGAGTTCGTACGCAAGTGGTACAACTGGGAAGTCTTCATGGACAACACTAAATACCTTGAGTTTATGGTTGAGAAGAACTATATCTCTGCGGTACCCAAGAAGAAAGACTTTGCTACATTCCTAAGTGTACTTAAAGAGCTTTATGCTCCGTATACGCTTGATTACGCAGTAAAAGAGTCTCACGTACCGGCATACAAACTGGAAAAACTATACGATATGTTTATCTGGGCTGATACCTCTATCTCTTCTTACTTCTGGCGTGCTGCTGCTGCGGGTAATCGTGGTGGCTGGACATCAGGACGTACAGGTTTCATGGCGCTTGGCCTACGCGGTGCTATCGGTCCTAAGGGTGGTACGTTCTTCCACCACTGGCATGTTATCTCTGTTGCCGGTAAGGGTGGTTCTGCTACTGTCGGTCAAGGTTCACGCGGTAAGAGCGTCCCTAAAGTCGATGTTTGGAATGAGCTTACTTGGCCGCCTGAATGGCCTCTTTCGACTTATGAGATGTCGTACCTGTTGCCTCACCTTCTAAGCGATACTGAGTGGCAACAGAAGTGGATCAAGAAGGGACTGAATGTTCCTACTAAACTTGCAGTTTGGATCCCGCGTATGTATAACCCGGTTTGGATCAATCCAGACGGTTTCCGCTGGTTGGAAGTACTTAAAAACGAAGAGAAGATGGAACTTACATTCAACCTTTCACCGGTATGGTCTGAGACTAACTGGTATGTTGATTATGTTCTTCCAGTCGGTCTTGCCGGTGAGCGCCATGATCAGCACTCAGAAGCGACTATGCCGGCGCGTTGGACCTCTTTCCGTCAACCGGTTATGCGTGTTGCGCTTGAAAAAGCAGGTTGGAAACCTTCTAACCCTAACCGTGCTACGCTTGAGGCTCACATCAAAGCGGGTCTTGGTGAAGTATGGGAAGAGAATGAGTTCTGGTTCGATATGTGTGTTAACTACATCGATCCTGACGGTTCTCTTGACATCAAAAAGATGTGGGAGTCTAAGCGTCATCCAGGTAAACCGGTTACTATTGCCGAGTGGTATGATGCAGCATTCGGTGACAACTTGCCAAACCTTAAGAAGACTGCAACAAACGATCCTAAATACAAAGATTCCGAGTTCCCGGTATATGAGTATATGAGAGATCGTGGAGCATGGATGGAAGAGAACCACATCTACTCTCCGCAAGAGCGCGAGCTTAAAGATGACGGTAAAAACCTTATCGCTCACGGTCATAAATATGACAAAAAGCATCTTCATACCGACAAGACAACAGGTGTTATCACGGCTGAAGCTCATGGCGATGCATGGAAATACCCGACGGGTAAAAAACCTATCGGTGTTGAGATCGACGGTAAGAAGATGGAAGGTTTCGCCACTATGGACAAGAAGCTTGACTTCTTCTCTGAGTGGTTTGCTTCTGATGAGTGGAAATGGCCAGAGTTTGCTATTCCTTTCTATCCTCGTAATGAAGAAGAGAAGAAAAACATGCAAGAGATCGTTTCTCACGTTAACCACATGTATATGACTGAGGAGAACTCGTACGCACTTAACACTGTGTTCCGTTTACCGTATAACATTCATACACGTTCGGCTAACTCGAAACACCTAATGGAGATCTCTCAGAATCACGATCCGATCTGGATCTCTACTGAAGATGCTAAGCGTCAAGGTTTCAAACGCGGTGATGCTATCCGTGTCGAGATCGTGGATTCAGTATCCGGTCTAAGCTCTGGTTACTTCGTAGCCATGGCTGTACCGACTGAGGGCGTACTTCCGGGTACTCTCGCTTGTTCACACCACGGTGGACGCTGGAAGCTTGTTAACTCTGTTAAGATTCCTAACGGCGTGTCTGACGGTAAAGTGGCTGCGACTAAAGCACCTCGTAATATGAATGATGCGGCATTTATGGCTGAGTCACCAGAAAACGTTGGTGCTGAGGGTGCTCAGATCAAGATTGAAGATTATTCAGGTGAAGCTGGTCTTAACAGCTTCGGTGTTCCATTGGCTGAGATCCAGATGGACGGTAAAGAGGGTAAGATGAAATATACTCAGGGCATCGTTCCATTCAAATCCGAGCGTTTCGCTGATTACAACAAAGACTCTGATAACATCTGGTGGGACGGTCTTTCTGGCTCATGGCAAAATGCCGTGGCTGCGCCGCACCCGGATCCGATTTCTGGTATGCACTGTTGGCACCAGAAAGTTATCCTTTCTAAGGCAGAAGCGGGTGACAAGATCGGTGATATCTCTGTTAACTATGAGAACAACCAAAAAGTTTATCAAGCATGGAGAGATGAGCTTACTCGTCCTCTTAACGAGACGAACAAATGGCGTCGTCCTCAGTGGATCAAACGTCCATGGGTTCCTCTTTCAGAGACAGCTTACAGCGTTAAAATCAAATAATCCCCTAAGGGATTATTTACCTAAGAGAGAAGGTCTTCTTCTCTCTTTTCTCTCTACACCTTCATAACTTAGCTTTTCAAACTAACTCCATATTAAGTTGTTTTCACTATAATCGCAGATAATAAATTGGGATAATTTTTTTAATTGTCTATAGGAATATTTTTGATGGAACAAACACAAGCACGTAGCAATATTTACGCTCTTTTATCACGCGTCTTACTTCAAGAACTTGATGATGAGATGTTAGAGATGATTTTGAAAGATAAGGAAGTCCGTGAGTTCTTTCCAAGTCTTAAAGAGTGGAAGATCTTGGAGACCGAGGAGAATAAGACGCTTTTGGAGCAGCACTTAAACGTTGACTTTGCCAATATCTCTCTGCTTCACCTGGTCCCTTATGAGACCTTTTACACGCGTGAAGACCAGATGATTGAAACAGGCGGGGCCAACCCGGTTACAGACATGTATCATGAGTATGATTACATTGTTGACTTTGCCAAAGCAAGGGCAGTTTCCGCGGATCATATCGGTGTTGAACTGGAGTTCATGCACTATCTGGTTGAGGCCGAGATTGCGGCGACTGAAGCCGGCGATACGGAAGCCATCAAGCATCTTCAGTTTGCCCAGAAGACATTCTTGAACAAGCATCTTTTAAAATGGGCTCCGATGTACCTGATCAATGTCAAATACGAAGCGCGTACGCCTATCTATTATGATGCAGCGGAGATGACGCTTGAGTTCATTCTTGCCGATAACGAATACCTTAGCGTAGAAAAAGCGGCCTAGTCCTTTAAATGAGCGGCTTAACCTTAGATCCCGCCAAGTGTGTACGTGCACTGGCGAAGTTTTCAGAGTGTACCCACTGTGTCGATATCTGTCCGGTTGATATCATATCGGTAGAGAAGCATCTTCCTTCATTTAATATGTCCCAATGCGTCGGGTGTGGAGGGTGTGTCTCTTCATGTCCGACTGAGGCCTTTGCTCTTGATGATTTTAATCAGACAAACTTCTTTTTTGAGTTTGTTCAGAGCGAAGAGACTCTGCTCTCTTGCAAGAAGAACGTCCCCTGCCTGGCGGCACTTTCCGTTGAGCACTTGACCTCGCTCGCTCTTTTAAAAGAGGAGCTTGTCTGCGATACGGGTCATTGCGGGGAGTGTGAGATCGCAGAGACGTTAAAACCCCGTATAGACGCAAACATAGAAGAGGCAAATTTTGTCTTAGAAGCGATAGAGTCGCCTAAGTCGATCAAAACGGAGGCTGTGGCTTGTGAGCCGGATGATGTGGCTGAGAATAGTGACAGACGCGGTTTTTTCAGACAGATGACGATAGAGAACGCGGCCAAGGCGAAGAAGGATTTTGAGCGTCGTGTCGAAGTCGAGTCTGATGAAGAGTTAAGACATGAGGTCTTTACAGAGGATATCTCACGTCTGAAACAAAAAGAGGTCCCGGACAAGAGAAAGATCTTTTTTACGGCTTTGAAACGTGCCCCTAAGCCCTCTCAATATCACGTCATCGATGCGCACGAACTGAGTTTCACAAGCATGAAGAACTTGGATGAAGAGAGCTGTACAGCCTGCCAGATGTGTTATCGTATCTGTCCGACGGCGGCTTTGAGCTCAGACATGAAAAACTCGAAGATAGAGTTTGACCCGTTCTTGTGTGTCAAATGTCATCTTTGCCATGACGTTTGCGAACCGGACTCTCTCTCTTTGGCAGGGACCTTCGACCTCAAGCAGTTCTTCGAACCGGAGGTGAAGAGCTTGGTGGAGTTCACGATAAGACGCTGTCATGAGTGTGACAACTACTTCACATACAGAGGCGGGGAAGTCGTCTGCCAGCGCTGCAGACTGGAAGAAGAAGAAGCAAAAGAATTGTGGGGTATAGAGTAGATGGCTGAGAATTTAAGTGCACCGATGAACGATGCCAATGAGATCGATTTAGAGTCGCTCCTTTTTTGCTTTTTGGCCGAGTATGCACAGCAGAACCGTTTTTCAGTGACGCTGAACCGTTACTTCAAAGAAAATGGCGATAATGCGATGTGTATTCCCATGAATATACGTCCGGACGATATCTATTTTACCGTAGCCGGTCTCAAGGAAGCAAAACTTAAGGGTGTTGCTCTTGGAAGCGAATATGTAGAAGGTGTCGTTGAGCAGCTTGATTATCAAAGCGATGAAGTCAAAGCCTGCGGTTTTTGCGATACCATCACCGTTAAGGATAAAGAGCTTTATGGAGAGGTGGCAAGCGGACGCGCCATCAACCGGGTCCTGAAAGAGAAGGCGGTTTCCAAGCTGGCAATATTGGGAAGCGGGAAACTGGCGAAGTCTATACTCTTGCATATAGGCGAGTCCGGAATCAAAGAGCTTGTTCTTCTGAATGACAGAGTCGAGTCATGTATGGAGCTTATGCAGGCCCATTCAAAAGAGCTTGAAGGTATCGATGTGGATATCGACAGAGCGGTAGAGAACGAAGAGATAGACCTGAGCGGTTTCGATGCCTTTGTCAATGCGACTCCATCTGCACCCAAGCTAAGCAAGATCAATAAGAAAACGGTGCTTATCGACCTTAAGAGCGAGAGCAATCTGGCGGATTATGCCGCGGTATACGGGGCTGACTTTATCGACAACGAGCAGTATTCGAAGGTACTGGCTCAAACAAACTATAATATCTGGATAAAAGGAAACAAATAATGAAAGACTTTAATAACTTAGATGACCTGAAGGCAGAATTTGACAAGTTCGTTACGGAACGTTGTATCACAGAAGAAGAGAAACAGATAGCAAAAGAGGAGGAGGAAGAGGAAGAGGCTCCGGCATTCGTTGACGAGTTGGCCGATAAGCTTTTAGGCCCTGCACATTCAGGCGTCTACCTCTCACGTCTTGATATCAAACGCGTGGCGGAAGCGATTGACGAGTCCTTGCCGATCAAAGAGCGTAAACGTATGATCAAGTCGCTCATGCGCCACACAACGACAAAAGAGTTCCTGCGCAATGCCTTCGGTGAGTTCAATAAGCATATCAACGGCCGCTTGGCGATCTACCAAGAACTCGGGGAAGCTTTTCCGTCGTCTAAATATGTCTTTGATGAGTATACACTCAAAGCCGAAAAGACTAAAAAGATGTTTGAGCGAATCATCGAGGATTTCGAAGAGTTCAATCCGGAAGAAGACCTAGAACCTGTCTTGTTTTAAGATCGGGGTCGCAAGAGAGCCCTCTTCGAAACAGCGCAAGTCCTAAAAGCCGGTACCTAACTCTTTCTTCGGAAGTTTAAGTACCGCAAACACGGTAATAGCGATAATCAGCTTATAGCCGCTCTGGTTAACCCGGTCCGTTTTTTACCCAATTAAGATATCAATGACAGTGATAACTATTATGATTAAAGCAATCGCTACAGAGCCATACTCAACACGTTTTATCTTTTTATACAAAGCTTCCAGCTTTTCATCATTTAGATCAAGAAACTTCTTTTTACGGATGTATCCCATAGCGTCTTGAAAACTTTTCTCTCCGAAATGAATTTTCCATCTCGGTTCCCCGAGCTTTTTCCAGATATCTTCATGCCTCTCCTTCAATCGTAAGAAAAAAGCGTTCGTCGTATAAACGTGTGCGGACATAAGGGTCAAAAAGAGCAGAGCGAAACCGATAAATAATATATTTTCCATGAGTGCTATTGTACAGTAAAAATAGGATATTATTAGGCAAAACCAGAGGTTATCGTATGCTAAAAGAACTTTCTACCCCGGTAATCAAAACCTTGATATCTTCGCTACGCGATAAAAGTACGGATGCGCTCAGGTTTCGCCATGTTGTTAAAGAGATTACAAAGCTACTTTTATATGAGTCTCTTAGGAGATCAGCTCTTGTCTCAAAAGAGGTGCAGACCTGGAATGAACTTGAATCGCATGAAGTACTGGATGAGTCCTCTTTCGTCGTCGTGACCGTGTTAAGGGCAGGGATGCCGATGCTTGAATCCGTGATGGAGACCCTTCCGAAGGTCACCGGAGGTTTTTTGGCTATGAAGCGGGATGAAAACAGTTATCAAAGCCGGCTCTATTATGACCGTCTGCCTGACTGCAGAGACA
>CAXGZT010000070.1:0-11789 GCA_964014335.1 uncultured Campylobacterales bacterium
GTGGGTCTCGTGGGCTCGGAGATGTGTATAAGAGACAGGATCGAAGAAGCGATTTTTCAGATGGCAAAGAGTGAGCGCAACTCCTCGCTCAAGCATATCGCGAAGACGATAGAAGCCTCTGAAATCGCCGTGGAAAAGGGATGGCCTTATGCGCAGATCAAATCTTCGGTGGTCAACTTCAAACGTAAGGTGGTGCGCGACCAGATCATTGAAAAAGGGATGCGTGCGGACGGACGTTCTCTTAGCGAAGTGCGTCCCATCACGATCGAGACAAACGTGCTTCCGAATGCACATGCCTCGTGTCTGTTCACACGCGGTCAGACCCAGGCCCTCGTCGTCTTGACGGTGGGCGGAAGCAAAGACGCGCAGATGTTTGAGAACTTGACGGACGAGGGAACCCAGAACGAGGCCTTTATGCTGCATTACAACTTCCCGGGCTTCTCCGTGGGAGAAGCCTCGCCCGTAGGTGCTCCAAAGCGCAGAGAACTGGGGCATGGAAACCTGGGTAAACGCGCTTTGGAAGCGGCTCTTGATGCTTCAGGAAGAACGATACGTCTGGTCTCCGAGGTCCTGGAGTCAAACGGCTCATCTTCCATGGCAACGGTCTGCGGCGGCTACCTGGCCCTCAGGGCGGCAGAGGTGGAGATGAGTGAGCCTATTGCGGGTATTGCGATGGGCCTGGTCACCGAGGGCGACAAATATGCCGTACTCTCTGACATCATGGGACTGGAAGACCATGACGGTGATATGGACTTCAAGGTCGCGGGATCATATGAGGGCATCACGGCAATGCAGATGGACATCAAACTCGGCGGTATCTCCAAAGAGCTCTTACGCGAGGCTCTGGTTCAGGCGAAACAGGGACGCGCCCATATCCTGGATATCATGAAAGAAGCCGAAGATAATATCAAAATCGATGAAGAGAAGCTTCCGAGCACGGATATCTTCTCTATCGATCCTTCCCGCGTTGGTGACGTCATCGGCCAGGCCGGAAAGGTCATCCGCGAGATCATCGAGAAGTTTGAGGTGGCAATCGATATCGACAAGAAAGAGGGACATGTCCGCGTCTCCGGCGGAAACAAAAAAGGAGTGAGGGGAGCCCGTGAACATATCGAAAGTCTCCTCTCCGTGCCAAAAGAGAAAGCGCCTGAATATCAGGTCGGCGATATCTGCATGGGCAAGGTGAAACGCATCGTTGACTTTGGCGCCTTCATCGAACTTCCGGGAGGGATAGACGGCCTGCTTCATATCTCCAAAATATCCAAAGAGCGCGTCTCCAATGTCGCAGACGTGCTAACTATCGGCGAAGAGATCGAGGTCGAGATACTTGAGTTTAAAGGAAACAAGATCAGTCTGGGAAGACCCTAGGGTCTGCTCCGTGTCCTGACACCTTTCAAGATATGAGCTCTTTCGGCATATCTTCTCCCCTTATTTAAGAACTATTTCCAAAAAATAATTTTTTATGGAATCACTTTTAATCAAACTTTTAGCCCCGAACAAGTACACTTCCGCATACAAAGTATCAAGTAGGGACATGGCACGCATTTATGTGGCCATGGCTCACCGCTTTAAGGTGGGTTACGCTAGCCGAACGGACTTTGATTTTAGAACGGAGAAATATAATGAAAAAAATCGTATTTATGATGATCGCTCTTGCAGCGGCTGCATTCGGTGCTGAAGAAGCTGTAGTTAACGAAACGCTTAAAGCGTACTCTCTGATCGCTGCCGGTGTTGGTCTTGGTCTTGCTGCTCTTGGTGGCGCAATCGGTATGGGTCACACTGCTGCTGCTACTATCGCCGGTACTGCACGTAACCCGGGTCTTGGTGGTAAACTAATGACTACAATGTTCATCGCTCTTGCAATGATCGAAGCGCAAGTTATCTATACTCTGGTAATTGCTCTTATCGCACTATACGCGAACCCGTTCCTAGGTTAATCTTAACCTTCGAATCCCTCTCTCAGCCTTTTGGCTGAGATCTTTATCTTCTACGAATGCGAACGTGGTGGAACGGTAGACACGCTACCTTGAGGGGGTAGTGCCTTCTGGGTGTGGGGGTTCAAATCCCCCCGTTCGCACCATCCTTCAAACCCCCTAAACAACGAATTTCCAAGAAATTTTATTATTTCATAGAAACGAATGCCTACTTTCTTGAGACATGAAGTACATGCAAGACTGTTCATTGATTTTTTTCAGGTTTTCTTTTAAAATTCCAAAAGTATGAGAATGGAATATTCACTGGCTGTTTTATATAGCATGCTTTAATCTCAAAAAATATTTTAATAAAGGACTTTTATGCATGCAGACTTTTGGCATAAACTATGGGATACCAATGATATAGGGTTTCATGCTGATGATGTAAATACATTTTTATTGACGTTTTTTTCTTACTTGGAACTAAAAGAAAACAGCAGAGTTTTCATTCCTTTATGCGGTAAAACATTGGATATAGAATGGTTATTAAACAAAGGGTACAGGGTTGTAGGTGCAGAGTTGAATGAAAAGGCTATTAAAGAACTTTTCAGTTCTCTAAAATTGGAAGTTACCGTCAAAAAGAGAGGTTCTTTGACTCTGTATACCGCTAAAAATATTGATATATTTGTCGGCGACATTTTTGAACTAGATAAAGAAACCCTAGGAAGCGTAGATGCTATCTATGACAGAGGCGCGATAGTCGCATTACCGACAGAGATGCGCAATAAATATACTTCACTTTTATTAAATATAACAGCGAATGCACCTCAATTGGTAATTAGTTACGAATATGACCAAGACCTTATGGAGGGTCCTCCATTTTCAGTAAAAGAGTCTCAGTTAAAAGATTATTACAATGAGTATTATGACTTTAAACTTATGCAGAGCAGCAAACCAAAAGCGTTTGAAGAGCTGGATATCTCTGAAACAGTTTGGTTATTAACTCGTAAAAATAATTAAGATCCGGTAATGATTACATGACGAGTACGGTGCCCTATGGCCAGGGACCTTTCTGTTGCGTATCAAACTCTCATTTTTTATAAAACAGAGGTCAAAACTATTATGTTTTAACTTCTAAACAATTCTTTAACATTTATATCATTATAATTATTTGGATTTTAATTATAACAGTAAAGGAATTGATTAATGAAGGTCTTACAAAATATAGCTCTTTCGGCGGCAGCTATTCTAGTGATTGCAGGATGTGGAAGCGGAGGCGGAGGTGAAACTACAGCTGCTGCTGCAGATGTATCCTTAAGCGGTGCGGCGGTTGATGGATACCTGAATGGTGCGACAGTATGTCTTGATATCAACGGCGACGGTCTGTGTACGATTGCGACTGAGCCGACGACAAACACAGATGCAACGGGTGACTACTCTTTGACAGTGACAGCGGCAGAAGCAGCCTCAAACGCACCACTCTTGGTTTACGGAGGTATAGATGCTGATACGGGTGAGTGGTTCGGCGGTAGATTAAAAGCGCCTGTCGAGTCTTCGGGTACGATCAATATCACACCATTGACGACCATGGTCGAGTCGGTAGTCCGAAACGGTGCGAGTATCGCTGATGCTGAACAAGAGGTTGCCGATGCCCTTGGTATCGCCGATGTAGCTCTAGTTGCTGCAGATCCTGTTGCTCTGTATAACACAAATCCGGAAGTTTTGGAAGCGGCTTTAACGGTACAAAAGATCGTAGAGGTCATGGCCTCTGCTGCGGTGACCTCGGGTGCGGCTACACAAACCGACGATGCGATTGAAGATATTTATGCTGAACTCGCTACGGCTATTGCAACGGTAGCGGCGGATTCTACTTCCAGCGGTATGACAGCTATCGTGACAGAAGCATCGACGTCAGCAACGTCATTGATCGATGACACGGTTGTGGCCGCGGCACAAACCATTGAGGATCGAGTTTCAGATATTTTTGCCGATACAACGACGGATATAGGGGATTCATCACTTCTCATTGATGCTGCAGCAGAAGACGTGGAAGATGCAGTTGTTGTGGCCGTGGATACGAATGCAGTTATTGATGAAACAACAGTGATTACAATTACTCCGGTGACCGTTGAGTTTATTGCCATCGCTAATATCTTTGATGCTTATGATGTAACGATATCCGATGCAGCCATAGATGCTATTGCGGCAGCTTTAAGTACGTCTACTGTTACCGTAGCAAATATTACGGGGTTGTCAATTACGACAAACGGCGCAGACACTGCTATTGCCGCTCTTATTGCTGCCATTTCCGCGCATGAGCTTGAAGCCGAACTGCAAGCGGTAGAGATCTATCTGGCCGGTCTTGATATTACAAGCCTCAGTGATGCTCTAATGGCAAAAATCAACGCACTCACAGGTTATAACGATACATTGACAAAAACAGAGTTTGCAGCTCTTTTACGCGGAACAACAGATGTAGACCTTAATGCAATCGCTGATCAGATTGACCCGCCTGCAGTAGTGGGCACTCCATTTACATGGGAAGACCTGACAGAATTCAACGCACATTGGGTAGAGGACTATAATGATATTCCTGTCTTGGGTAAAACTACAGTCACTCTAAATAATGGAACGTTAAGCTTTAGCGACGAATTTCTTGACCCAGCTACAGGACTGTGGGTTGCTTCTCTTCCTGATATGGACGATGATTATCAGTTGAATGATGCAGGTGAGTGGGAGTTATGGTCAATTTCGACAAGCTATACGACCTCTGCAGACGGCTCGACATTGACGCTTGCCGATGGCGAGCAGGTACAGCTTGCCGCAGCACCGGTGACTGACCTGTCAGGCTTGACTCAGACAATTGATGAAAAACTGGGGCTTGATGTGGCTTACAGTACGGGTGCAGAGAAGTATAACCTTCTGTTCAAAGACATAGAGAGATATGAACTAGACTGGGTGCCGACCGTATGGAATGCAACGGGGAACACGGGAGACTATTATACTACGCTTGATGAGTTTATTGCTTCCGGTTCTTGTGTATACTGGAAAGAGGTCAATGATACAAACGGTGAATGCGTACAGTTTTCACAGAATACGCAACCGACGGATAATAGTGGAGATTTGGTCACTATTGACTGGAGTACAGGCCTTGAGACAACTGTCGGGACTTGGGAATATGGACATTTACCCGGTCAGCCAAACATCGATACCATCCTAACGACGATAAGTGACCCAAGCTTTCTTGAGGATCATGAAGACTATAAGTTCTTGACACTCTTTCAACAGAAAGTATGGGTCGGATCGCACCATCCTGCCGATACGACATTTGAACCGGAAGATCATGATGATATTTTTGTGAATTCGAAAGCGAGTACAGATATTACCAATGCTATGCTTGCTCTACCGTAGAACGTAGACAGGTTAGCTCTCTTCTGTGCCTTTGCACGGGAGAGAGCTTTACAGCGATATTTTAGCGACTCTCCTTCCTCTTATCAATCTACGGATTTACACCTTGATTTTTCCTTATTTCACGATCTCGTCTTTAAGGGATTTTAACAGGACCTTATAGGTATAACGCTTGAAAAGGTACTCTTTGGTGTTAAAGAGGGTCTCGAACATGATCTTCCACAGTGTGGAGAAGTTTTTATCGCTTCGTACGCTACACAGCTTAACCTGCATCTGATACTCAAGCTCACTCAGTGCTTTTGCATGTTTTACATATGCCTTGAGTATCTCATAATCGACCCCGACCTCTTGAAAAGAGACGATCAGCTTGATAACAGAAGCCTCTTTGTCCGTAAAACTGTCATCCCTGAGAGGGACCAAGATGCCGTCATCCAAAAGTTTTTCCAGGAGTATGACATCGACATTAAAGTGTTCGATGAACTGCTTTTTCGTGTAGTAGGCTGCATCGATGGGTACGGAACTCAGGGTATTCATGAGCGGCTCCAGCATCGTAAATGAACTGGAAAAGGATTGGTTTTTGTTCTGCAGTGCAAACTTTATCTGTTCGTTGCTGCTGCCGATCTCTTCTTTCATATACCTGATGTATTTGATAAGTTCTATATGCTCTTCACCGTAACGGTGCACATTGGATTTTAGCTTTTTTGCTTCGGGCAGCAGACCCTCCCGAATGTAATACAAAATAGTTGATTTTGGGGTATTTGTACGCGCAACGAGTTCCGATATTTTATATTCCACCAGCAGCTCTCTTTTGATTGATCTCTCATCTGTATAAAGTTGTTTATTAATATTTATGTAAAGAATTATACCCTATAATTAAAAACGTTAACTTCAACTTAACGTTTTTATCAGATGCGACCAGAGAGGAGACAGATGGCACATATAGAACTGCCGGAATTTGAAGAGATGACACCCGCTATCCAGGAGAGAGCCAGACCTATTTTGGAGAAGACGGGAGAACTGGGCGAGATATTTAAACTGCTGGCGATAGACGAGAAGGTATATTTCGCAACGGACGCCATGATACAGAAGTATCTTCTGGACGAGACGACACTCTCTTACGATATAAAAGAGTCTATAGCTCTTCTGATCTCGAAAGAGAATGGCTGCAAGATGTGCGTGGATGTGCACAAGAACATAGCCAAAATGCTCGGCCTGAGCGAAGAACGGATTGAAAAGGTTTTACGGGGCGTAGAGTCCATAGATACATCCGAGGCGGAAAAAGCATTGTTGAACTTCTGTATCAGAGCCTCAAAAAAAGAGAATTACAAAATACTCAAAGAGGATATAGACACATTGAAAGGTTTGGGCTATTCTGATGTTCAGATCATTGAAGCCGTGTCCATTACAGGGTATTTTAATTATATCAATACGCTTTCAAACGTATTCGGATTGGGACAGTAATGAAATCATTATATATTACGATCAAAAAGTTTATAGTGGCAATTTTTGTCGGAATGTGGGACTTCGTCTTTTTCTTTTTCGGGTTCCCTTATGAGAAGCAGGCTGAAAAAATGAAACTGGATGAGATAGATGATGTGATTACAGGTCCCGAAAATGAAAAAACCACACATCGGTTCTATAGAGCTAACAAGGTCAGCAAGGAGAGTTAAACAGTGATGAGATATATAATAGCTTTTATATTGATGTTTTTAGGTGCCGTTCAGGCACAGGAGTACAAGGCCGTCTTTGACTGCAGTTCAAGCGATGCGCGTTTTATATTGAGCCGAATGAACCTGGTCGAGATAACGATGATGATGGCCGAGAAAGATGGGGATAAAGCCAGCTTTGCCCTTACTCTGCACGGCGGATGCGTTCCTATGGTCTCCAGGGAGTATAGCGAGGTCGTAGCCGACGAAGAGTTGGTCTATGTTAAAAAAGCCCAAGAGACGCTTACTCGCCTCTCAAAGAGAAAAAATATAGAGATTGTTGCCTGTGCGATGTCTTTGGAGAACAATGCGCTTGATAAAGAAGATGTACTGCCTTTCGTACGTATCTCAAAAAACAGTTTCATCGATACGATAAAGTATCAAAACCGCGGTTACGCCATGATGACGTTCAAGTAAAGAAGTCTGCTTTTCCAGAGGCGCGAAACCGGGATGAGGGGCTGTGCTCTTTCATCCGGCTCCGGACACGCTTTGGCCATGTTGTATAGCTATTCATTAAACTATAGTCCTAAAATCCCTTATAAGAACTTTCATATTTTTATTGCTGTAAAATGAAAGAAAGTCGCTGACTTCTGCAAGGAGTTGAAAATGACTACTTTAGTTTTTTGGTTTTTACATATTGGATATGCTCTTATATTGACATATTTGGTCCTGGGCTTTATCGTCACCTTCGAAGTGACGGCTGCTATGAGCGGGGGAACGTTCGCTGCAAATTGGATACGGGAGCACTTTTCTTATGAAGAGCTCTACTGGTCCGTGATCGTTTTTTACCCGATGCTGCTCCTGGGATATTTTTTCTTGGAGTATCTCCCCTCACTCTTTACACACGAGATCCGTTGTGCATTTGACCTGGACAGCCTTTTTAATGACCTGTTTGGCCATCCGTAAAAGTTCTGTGATATAATCTTCATTATCGGCAAAATCGAGGAGTAGAGGATAGAAACGGTAAAAGATATAGAGATCGCTTGGCCAAGTAGTGATGCTGTACGTTTGGCAAATGCTATCTATCACACCTATACGCTTGACGAGTACAAGGAGCTGGAATTGGAAGTTCCGATACAGACGGTATGCAAGATGTTTGGAAAGCCTTTTGATAAGACGTCTGTCGCTTTCGTCTCTGCCTTGATCGATGAGATCTTGGGCGAGCCCGTAGCGGTGATCAATAAAGAGCTCGATCACAAAATGATAGAGTGGAAGACTTATGACCTGTTTACGCTTCTTCAGCCTTTAACGATGGAGAGTGAGTCCATTAAACTTAGAATTAATCCTGAATATCTTAGAATAACGAAAGAATTTGTAGCTAATCCCTACCTCGAATTCTAAAACCTTCCTTCGGACTATCATGGCAAAATATATAATCTTAGACACAGAAACAACGGGTACGGGTGAGACGGACCGTATCATACAGTTAGGATACATCGTCCTGGGCAGACCCAGTGAGGGCATAGAAGTGCATAATGAGTTTTGCTCATCTGATGTAAAGATAGCCTTGGGTGCGATGGAGACACATCATATCACCCCGGAGATGATCGAAGGAAAGCCGGCATGCATAGATATGCAGGCTTATAGACGTCTGGTCGAGCTTAACTCAGGTGATAACTATATGATTATCCATAATGCTCCTTTCGACCTGGGAATGCTTGAAAAAGAGGGCTTTAAAAACCAGATGCAGCTGATCGACACCCTGCGTTGTGCCAAACATCTTTACGGCGACCAGGAGTTTCATCGCCTCCAGTATTTGCGTTATGCATTGGGACTGTATAAAGATGAAGCCCAGGAAGCACAAAAGTTAGGGGTAGAGATCAAGGCCCATGACGCTATAGGAGATGTACTGATACTCAAGCTTTTCATGAGTGCGCTGACTAAAAAAGTAAAAGAGAGCTATCCAGACGAAAACCCGATGCCAAAATTGGTGGAGCTGACAAGACAACCTGTTTACCTAAACAAACCTCTGCGTTTTGGGAAACACAAGGGCAAGACGGTAGAAGAGCTGGCCGTAGAAGATAGAGGGTATTTAGAGTGGATGAAGAAAAATATGGATCTGGACGAGGATATGAAATATACGCTGGATAAGGTTCTGGCCTAACAGATCTCTTTCAACGCCCTTATGGTTTAAGCCTTAGTGAAAAGAGATCCAGGAGAGGCTGGGCATTTTAAAATGCGTTCTCTTTGCAGGCTTTTTCAACGGTTGTGTCAGATTTTTTTGAGCCGCATTTACCTTCCCCGCACTTTCCGCTTTTAGCCGTTTTGGCTGTAGGGCTGTCTGTACAACCCGAAAGAGCTCCTGCACTCAGGGCTATACCTAAAACAAGTATATAAATACTTTTCATTATCAATCCTTACATGTTGAATTTTTATATAGTGTATATCAACAAACGTGAAAAATAAATAAGATGTTCAAGTATTAAAAAATATTAAAAAATATTTAATTACAAGAGAGAGGTGTTATATTGATAACAGGCTGAAAACCAGGTCCTATCTGCCTGCTCTTTTACATAAAAAGACCGCCTTATAAGCTCTCTTCTATGATAAACTGCATCTCGACATAATAAATTTTTCTTTGATCGATGCATAGATGATATCAAACATGAAAGTATCACTCGCAATCGGCTATAATCGCATTCGCAAAGAAAATAGAGATACAGAGAGATCCTTGGAACATTTAGACGAACTTAAAACCCTTCTGCAAGAGGGGAAAAATATATTTTTAACAGGCGGAGCCGGAGTAGGGAAGAGTTTCCTGCTTCGTACCCTGATCGCGCAGTATGAGCAAGAAGGCAGGAAAATCGCCAAGCTTGCTTCAACGGGTATGGCGGCCTCTTTGATAACAGGCCAGACTCTGCATAGTTTTTTTGGTCTGGGTATCTGTGCACACTCTTTTGAGCTCGAACGCTCAGGCAAGATAAATATCGATAAAAAACTCTCCAAGCTGCTAAAACGGATTGACCTTATTATAATCGATGAGGTCTCTATGGTGAGCTCGGGCGTGATGGATATGATCCGGCTTCGGCTTTTACAGGCGGACTCCAAGGCTCAGCTGCTTGTCAGCGGGGACTTCTTGCAGCTTCCTCCCGTAATCAGGGAGACCGAGAAACAGCGCTTTATGATGGATAACCCGACAATACCTATCAATAGGGTCTATGGCTTTGCATTCGAATCTGAAGCGTGGCAGCGTTTTGGTTTTGTCACTTATAATCTTACCGAGGCCAAACGAAGCAGCGACGTGCACTTTGTTCATATACTGGAGAAGATTCGGCACGGCATAAAAGATGAAGAGGTGATGGAATATCTGAATTCGCTCATAGCTCCTATGCCCTCTGATATGCAAAACCATACGCTTCTGTTCGGAAAAAACGTTTCGGTAGACAGGCATAATGCGAAAGAGCTGCTCACACTCGAGGGCGAGCTTTATACCTTTGACACCCTGGCCGAAAAGTATGATAAATCAGTCAAAGAGAAGGAGATAGAGAGGTTTATGAATGACTCTCGTCTGTCAAGGTCCTTGGAGCTAAAAGTCGGTGCCCCGGTTCTTTTTATGCGAAACTCATGGAACTATTTCAACGGAGAGAAGGGGACCATTGCCCGCGTGAATGAAGAAGAAAACTATATCCATGTGCAAAAAGACAATGGAAAACTTGTACGTGTTGAGAGAGAACGGTATTCAAAAAAACAGTGGAAAGAGCAGACGATAGAGGGAAAAAAGCAGGAGGTAGAGGTGAGCCGATTTGACCTGTTTCAGTACCCGTTGACGCTTGCGTATGCGATCACTATTCACAAGTCACAGGGGATGAGTCTTTTGGATCTTGTGGTCAACCTGGACGAGATCTTTGCCCCTTCGCAGTTTTATGTGGGGCTTTCTCGGGCGATATCCCCTAAGCGTCTCGTTCTTTTGCCTACGAAAAGACCGATAGAGAGCTTTATCTTCGCTTCGACAAGCGCTATAGAGTTTTATAAACTGCAGGAGTATTAAAAGCTTCGGAGTTCCGCTTTTCCTCTCTACAAAGACTTCACGGTTCTCTTTATATAATAAGAGTAGAAAGACCAAAGTTTCTCTGTTCGATAAGGAGGATGAGATGAAACGGTTTATAATAATGATGTTGACGACACTTGCCCTTGCAATGGCCGAAGATGTGAACAGTGAAGAAAATCTAGAGCCGATCGTCTTTGCAGCTGAGAAGATTAATCCTGTAGCCGTTGAGCAAAGGGTTATCACTTATGAGGATGCTTTAGAAGAAGAGGATGAGGTCGTTACTGTCTTTGTGAGTATTTTCAAGGGATGGCCGTCAAAAGTTGAGATCGATATAGACTCTGAGAGCGGGATTTTTTATTGAATAGGTAGTCGTATACGACAGGTATGCGTCAAAAACATTGGGTGGCCTGAAAAGGAGAATGAAATTTCAGACCACGCCAAAGGTAGATTAGAATCTAACCGCAGCGATCAGACGAATAAGGTCAAAGCTTTCGTCACCATTAGAAGTCTTGTCATACTCTCTGTGCATGAAGATACCTTTTAAGCTTACGTGCTTCCCAACCTTTGCACTCGCAATAATATCGTACTCAGTAGAGTCTCTGAACGCGCTTGTGGCAGGGGCGGCATCTTGTTGCGTGTTTTGAACAAGGCCTAGAAGCTTCCATGTGTCAAACTTGTAACTTCCGGCAACTTTCCAGGCTTTTGTATCCGGTGCACCAATAATTCCACCGTCTTGGACGACCGCCTGTGTGTAGATCTTAGATTTACGGTTGG
>CAXGZT010000071.1:0-11524 GCA_964014335.1 uncultured Campylobacterales bacterium
GATCAATGTGGGTCTCGTGGGCTCGGAGATGTGTATAAGAGACAGCCTTTGTATCCCATAACAATCGTGTGTCAAAACTCTCCGTTGCCAATATTGTCAAGATCACCATTGTAGCAAAAGATGTCGCCGCATATCCAGTCGTCACCTGAGCAAGATCTCCAAACTGCACCAGAGAGATCATAATACCGATCACGAAGATATCAAGAAAAGACCATTTGCCTATCATTCGTATCATATTGTAGAGTCTGTTTTTTTCTACAAGCTTCCACTTGGAGCCTTTTCTAACAGAATAAAGCAGAAAAAACAGTATAAGAAGCTTTATCACCGGGATAAATATACTGGCGATAAAGATAACCGAACCGACAAAGAGCTCACCATGTTCAAAAAAATAAAATACGCCATCTATAATCGTATTGTTTTCATAGGTCGTCAAAGAGACCGTCTTCATGATGGGGAAATAGTTTGCCGGTATAAAAAAACAGATGGCAGCTATTGAAAGGGCCAAGGTACGTGCGATAGAGTTGACTTTTCGCTGGTGCAAAGGCTCATCGCATACGGGGCACTCTTTCAGGTCGGCTGATGATATATGCTTGCAGTAGAGACAAAGCGTTTTATTCATAGAAATATCAGTGTGCATCATGATAAGCCCTCCAGATCTGTTTGGGTGAGAATGTGTAGGCCAGTAAAAAGGAAAAGATCATCAAGAACACGAACATTACCAAGCCCGGTCCGGTTAGCGTTTCTGAAGTGGCTGAAAGCTTGACGATAGAGACCAAAATGGCAATGACGTAGACGTCAAGCATCACCCAATGACGTATTTCAAACAAAACCTTATAGTATAGTTTCATATATCTTGGCTTTTTATTACGGCTTAGGGGATAGAGCATCAAGATAGAGATAATGATCTGCGTAAAGGGACCGAAGATGCTTGTAAAAAAAACAACAACACTAAGCTCGGGATATCCATCTTGATAAAAGTAGTAAAGGGAACTGAACATCGTATCGACTTGTTCCGAATCGCCAAACTTAAAGGTCAGGATCGGCAGAGACATCGCCGGTACAAACATGATCAAAGAGGCGATCGCCAAGCCGAGTCTGTACTTGAGGGAATAGGCGTTCTTTCGTACATCGCTTTCACATCGGGGGCAGTTTATCTGATAAGCATCCATATCGTCCCGCATCAACAGCCCGCAGGCGGAACAAGATAATAAACCTTCTGTATCTTTCATAAGGTGATTATACCCATTATGTTATTAGATTTACGGGTAAACACAAAGGAAAATATTTTTTACTCTTGGCTAAGAAGAGTTTGTGTATATTATTCGAACATTGGCTGTCAGGATATATTATGTTTAAAAATATTTTATGTCGTTTTGTAATTCTGCTGGCTCTTGCAGGATGCAGTGAGCAAAAACAGGAGCAAAGTCCCAAGACCGCACCGCCGCTTCCGGTAGAGGTCGTAACCGTAAATAATAAAAATATTCCTATTTGGCTTCAGTACACGGGCATGACCGAGGCCAGCTCTTCACAAGAAGTTCGTGCACGTGTTTCAGGCATCTTGGAAGAGATCTATTACAAAGACGGCGAATATGTGAAAAAAGGCCAAAAACTTTTTAAAATTGAACAGACGGATTATATAGCGGCTTTGGACAGAGCCAGGGCGAACAAAAGAAGAGACTTGGCCGCCTTAAAGCTTGCCATAGCCGATGTGAACCCGATATAAACCCCTGGTAAAAGACGGTCTGGCCCCGCGTGTAACATTGGATAGCGTCTAAAGAAAAGTTTGGACAGGTACAAAAACGATACGAATACGGGTTAGCCGACTACGTTGAGCTTCAACAGGCCCGTCAGTCCTATATTGATTCGAAAGCGCGACTGACTCAGAGTTATTATTTATATTATAGAGCAATGGCACAGCTTGACAGGGCTGTAGGAAAATAGAGAACGTACTAAGGAAGTTGGATGCCTGCTTCCGGCTTGCCAACGTAAAAGCCTTGAGAATAGTCTATGCCCATATCTGTCACAAGCTCGTATAGCTCTTTGCTGTCAACATATTCGGCAACCGTTTCAGCCCCTATCTTTCTAGAAAAGTCAACGATGTTCTCTACGATTATCTTTGCGTTTTCATCGTGCAAGAGGTGCTGAATGAAATGACCGTCGATTTTCAAGATTTCTGCCCGCATATGCATCATACGCGAAAAGTTTGAACTGTCTACACCGAAGTCGTCTATAGAGATATTGCAGCCGATCTGTTTCAAAGCCTCAATCTGGGATAGGCATCCGCTCGCCGACTCCGTACTGATATTTTCTAGGATTTCAATATAGATACGTTTTGGGTCAAGACCGTAATAATCACACTTGTAGGAAATATATTCAACTAGATAATCGTCCATAAAGTCCTCACGTGTGACGTTAATGGAAAAGGTATAATCATTGTCTTTGAAGTACTTAAAACTTTTGTCAATAACAACACGCGTAATATCACACATTCGGCCTGCGATGATCGCCGAAGGAAGAAATTTATCCGGCTGGAAAAGGGTTTTGTCCCTGCCTTCAATACGGCAGAGGGCTTCATACTTTGTGATAAGATGGCTTTCATTATTCATGATGGGCTGATAATGGATAATGATTCTGTCCTCGGTGATAGCTTCTTGAATTATTTTAACCCACTCAATATGTTCACGCTGCTCTTTTATAAAGGCCGAGTTCTCGTCGTACGTTGCTATACGACTCCCCTCTTTTGCTTCGGAAAGAGCAATATCGGCTTTTTGTATCAACTCCCTGCCTGTTGATATACCGATATCGGTATGTATTTTAAGCAAAAACCCATCGACTTCTATAGGAGTCTGCTCAAAAAAAGATTTTATCTGAGCAGAAAGCACTTTTTCCTGCGAGGGTGCGGGGTTGTTAAGCAGTATGGAAAACTCGTCCTCGTTAGTTCTGTAAAGTTCAGCATTGACGGGAAGATTGATCTTAATGGCATTGCCAAACTCTATCAGGGCCTTGTTTGTTATCTCGATACCGTAATAGATCTGAAAGGCTTTAAAACTGTGCAGAGAGACCTTTAAAAGCGCATTGTCATGATTAAACTCTATCTTTTCCTGCAGTGAATATATGTTTTGACATGAGGTCAGCTTGTCCGTATAGTAGGTCTCTTCAAACACCTCCTGCATATTCAAATAAGAGGCCAGCTTGTAAAGGGTACGCTCACACTCTTGCGCATTAAGAGGATCCATCAAGATAGCATCAGCCCCGTGCAATAAAGACTCTTTGATAAGGTCAGAGTCCGAACAGCAGGAGATCACGTAACGATCAGGAAGAAAGTGTTTACTGCTTTCTAAGACCTCCATGCTCTCGACCTGCTTCATATCCAGGACTAAGCAGTCATAGTTTTTGTGGTGCAAGACAGAGGCTATAGTCATACCGGAGGTGTAGACTTTTATCTCTTGCGTAAAGACATCCAATACAGTTTCATGCGTAGGAGTCTGCAGATAAAGCATTCTGATCTTATTATAGTTAAACACTCTTGTCTGCAAAAGGCACTCCGGACTCAGCTGTTAAGATAGAGCATTGTTCTTAACGGCTGACAGTAATCTGAGTCATGATAGTATAATAAAAATCTTATATCTGCAACTCTTTATCTTCTTTAGCAAGGATACATCAAAAAAGCCAATAAAAAAGAAACATTCAAAGACAATAAGGAAACACTCAAAGACAATTAAGAAACATTAGAACACTCTGCGTCGAGAAGTCAGATTTTACGTCCCTTAACGTTTTAAATGATGGGGTAAGGTATCGACAAACTCAATACCTTATTCAACCGAATAATTCTCCCATGTTGACAGCAATCATCTTGACTCTATAGGCCTAATATACTCTCTTCTTTAAAAACGGACACGGGTCGCAGACAATAGATATTAGTGACTTTGGTATAAACAGCGATTGACACCGCTTATGCTATAATTTCATCTATATAAAACAAGGCTACTCCTGTGCATAACTCATCAAATATTACCCAAAAGTTTATCCTGAAACTTTTCCCTGAAATCATGATCAAAGGCTCTTCGGCCAAACGACAGATGGTCGGGCAGCTCTATACCAACCTCCTTACTGTTCTAGAACGTATAGATGAAAGCATAGAGGTTAAAAAGTTCTCCGACAAGATTGAGGTCATCGCACCGACAACTGTGCTGACCGAAGTAAGGCAGGCACTTTTAGACACCTCGGGAATCGAACAGATACTAGAAGCCCTTCAGTTTGACGATATGGACACCCTTGATAAAATAAAAATCAAGGTGGGCGAGTTGCTTAGCGACTCCATAAAGGATAAGACCTTTGTCGTCAGGGCAAAACGTACGGGTACGCACCCTTTTAACTCAACAGAACTTGAACGGACCGTAGGCGGCTATATGCTTGCACATTCCGAGGCTAAAAGCGTCGACCTTCGCAATGCCGAAGTCACAATCCGTATAGAGCTTATCCACAACCAACTCAATATCATTACCTCTAAGTATAATGGCCTGAGCGGTTTTCCTATCGGGACCCAAGGCGATATCCTCTCTTTGATGTCGGGCGGGTTTGACTCGACGGTTGCTTCGTATCTGACGATGAAAAGGGGGATCAAGACCCACTTCATCTTTTTTAACCTCGGGGGTAATGCTCATGAGATCGGAGTCAAACAGGTAGCCTTGTACCTCTGGAACAAGTTCGGCTCATCTCACAGAGTGAAATTTATCACCGTACCCTTTGATGATGTTCTTACCGAGATATTTCGCTCTACCGCACCGACCTACATGGGTGTGACGCTCAAGCGCCTGATGCTTATGGCATCCGAGAAGATAGCCGACGAGATGGAAATAGACGCCCTGCTTACCGGTGAAAGTGTGGCACAGGTCTCAAGCCAAACCCTTCGTAATCTCGCACTCATCGACCAGGTCTGTAACAAACTCATACTGCGTCCGCTCTCGACGATGAACAAACCCGAGATCATCTCCATAGCCAGCCAGATAGGCACACGTCATTTTGCGGAGAGCATGCCTGAGTACTGCGGTGTCATCTCTCAAAACCCTATCACTCACGGTTCGTTTAAGCGTATGGAAAAAGAGGCCGCACGCTTTGATTATGAGGTACTAAATAAAGCCGTTGAGAACGCTCAACATATTTATGTGGATGAGATCGTAACGGATATAAACGACATGGCTGCCGTTGAGGTAGTACATGATCTAAGCAGTGATGAGTACACTGTCATCGATATCCGTGCCGAGGGTGAGCCCATTGAGACTTCATGCGAATGCCTCAAGATCCCCTTTCATCAACTCAAGACCGAATTCGAGAAACTGCCTAAGGACAAACAGTACCTGCTCTATTGTGAAAAAGGCATCATGAGCCAACTGCATGCCCAATATCTAAGGGATGACAAGAAGTGTGAGAACATCAGGGTCTATCGACCTGAATAAGGTCTGATTTTATATTATCAATGACTAAACCGTCACTATATCTAAGTTGTTTTCTTGACTCAACTTTTTTATAATCGCATCATGACTTTGTATTACGACAGTAGTAGATTCATCATTTTTTGTTAGTTCCAACACCCTATCCAGAGTATCGTCAATTTGTACTAAAACAATTGGTTCTTGTTTGGAACCAAGGGTTGCAAGTTTATTTTCAATCTCTTTTTTAACCTTATCTTTATCTACGACATCTTTATCAGGCGTTTCTTTGAAGCGAAAAAAGTCGGGAAGTCTAAACATTTTTTCCTCATGGACAAAAAGAACTTCTAAAATAGTTTTTCTCTCATCTGCAAGAGGTACGGCTCTTTTAAGCACTGTATCAAGTGCCTCAATATCATTTACAACAGCAAGAACTTTATTGGTAATCGTACTCATGAGAACTCCTCGTAGAATTAAATCGTACAGCTTTACACTCTTAATATTACTGCATTGTTTAATTTTTTACTATTGACATTTTAGTAAACAAAGAACTATTCATTTTATATGAAGGTATCTTAAATTAGCCTAATCAATAAGAACTACACCTCTGGGCTTAAATGTCCAAATATCGTATAAATCTTTTACAAGACCTACTCAAAATCCAAGTCATCCCAAAATTCATCATAAGAGAGGTTCGTCTCTTTTTTATGCTCATCCAGTTCAACCTCAAGCTGTTTTTCACGCTCTACCTTCAAATAAAGATCCAAAGCCTCATCCAGCACCTTCTCAGGGGACTTCTTCAACAACCCGGCCAAGACCTCAATCTTCTCTATCATATTCGCATCTAACTGCATAAACCCTCGATATCTATAGTATAAGCGAATTTTAGCATATAAGGAAACGCCTTAATACTTCCAAAGTATTTTATGTTGTTTCTTCTCTATGGAAACATGTGAATCTAGTTTTTCTTCTTCTAAGGCGGCTATAGCACTCGGAAAATCTTTAAAGAGATGTTCCTCAGGAATAAGGCCTGGAATAAGTTTAATATTTCTTAGCATATCCAATGGCTGTTTTTGAATTCCGGTGATAAGAACTGTTATCTTCTTTTTGTTTAGTTCTAAAATGGCGTCTTCGATAGCATACATGCCGCTTTGATCGATCGTTGGGACATTAGGCATTCTAAAGATGACTATCGTGACATCAGGCAATTCTTGCATCATTTTTTTAAAATGTGCCGTGAAGCCAAAAAATATCGGCCCGTCAAAGTGTTGTATATATACTTGATGTTTAATAGCTTCTGAGACCTCTTTTTCATCCTCTTCCAAAAAATTATTATTAAAGTCATTCAAGGAAGCACTAAGTGCTTTAGACTCGGCTACGTCACCCATCTGTTTCATAAACAGCAGTGCGGCCATGACTAGACCTACAGCGACGGCTTGTAAAAGATCCACAAAGACCGTTAAGACTAGAACGATCACCATCACAACCGCGTCTGCGCGGGGAACTCTAAACAGGTGTTTGATGCCTTTATAGTCGATAATGCCAATACCGACGGTAATCAAAATCCCCGCCAATACAGGAAGAGGAATCAGTTTTGCATACGCCCCTGCACCTAATAAGACCACCAAAAGCATCACACCATGAACAACACCCGATAAGTTGCCCTTGCCGCCAGCATTGATGTTTACGACCGTACGCATCGTTGCACCTGCGCCAGGAAGTCCACCTATCAGACCCGCAAGTGTGTTACCTATACCCTGACCGATCAGTTCTTTGTTGGAGTTGTGCTGAGTTTTGGTCATATTATCGGCAACGACAGACGTAAGCAGTGAGTCAATAGCGCCCAAGGCAGCAAGCGTTAATGCGGGAATAATTATAACCATAGGGTGATGCCAATCCATAGAGAGTAAGGTGTCGACATGAACATCAGGCAATCCTTTAGGAATATCCCCAATGACAGAAACATTCAAGCCCATGAAAGCAGAGAACAAGGTCAAGGCTATGAGCGCAACCAGGGCAGCAGGCACTTTTTTTGTGATCTTGGGAAAGAGGTAGATAATCGTAATCGTTACAAACGTTAATCCCACTGCTTGATAATTAATATTGCCTGCAACAGTGGGAAGCTCCAGAAAAATATTGACGATAGTTGTCGGTGACCTAAGGCCAAAAAGCGGGAAGATCTGCATAAAGATAATGATAAGTCCGATACCGCTCATAAAGCCTGATATGACGGGATAAGGCATATAACGTATATACTGTCCTATACGGGAAATCCCCATAATAATTTGAAAAACTCCTGCTAACACAAAGGTGGCAACTATCGTCCCTAGTGCCGCATCCAAAGAGCCGTAGAGCGCGATTTCACCAGCTACGATAGCCGAAGCGACCACAGCCATAGGACCCGTAGGCCCACTTATTTGAGTGCTAGTCCCGCCAAACAGTGCTGCAAATATTCCTAAAGCTATAGCACCGTATAGACCTGCAATCGCACCCATTCCGGATTGCACTCCGAACGCCAATGCCAAAGGAAGGGCAACTACGGCGGCAGTTAGACCCCCAAAAATATCCCCTGCAATATTATTACTACGTATCATAACCCGCCTTCCGTAACATACTTAATAGTTTAATCTTTTTTTCTTAGACTCATAATTTCATAAATATCCATCCCTTAAGGTACACGCTTTTATCAATAGATATTATTAAATATCGCCTTCTTATATGTTTCAACTGTACTAGTGCTATATAAGTAACATGTGCCTTTTCGTCATTATGATGAGCAGGAGAGTCCAAGATTCTTATGATATTGGGGTGTCTCTTGTGCGAAATGTTCAAACTCCGGTAGTTCGTCATAAGGATGTGCCGCAATACGCAACAGTGTTTCCACCATCGAAAAATCACCACCTTCGGCCAGAGAGATGGCTTCTTGAAGCATATGGTTTTTCAAAACATATTTTGGGTTACTCTTTAGCATTGCTTCTTGACGCTGGGATAGCGTACACGTCTCGTGCGACAAACGCTCATCATACAGCTTTAGCCAGTTGTCCATTATCACAGGCTCCATAACGATATCATACAAGGGTGTTCTGTCACCGTCATAACGGCTGAGGATTCTAAAGAATAGTGTGTGATCGACAAAGGCATCTTGTAGTGTTCCCACAAGCTCTTTGATCAGTTCCACATCTCCATCGAGTTTGTGTGCTAATCCAAGCTTCTGCCTCATCACCTCAATATAAGCATCCGGATAGATAAATTCACCGAATTCATCAAGTTTTTTCTGCATTCGCTCTTTGGAAATAATCGGCGAAAGCGCTTTGGAAAGCTTGGTAAGATTCCAGTAGGAGATATTGGGCTGATCTCCGTAACTGTAGCGTCCGACACGATCGGTGTGATTGCACACGTAACTATAATTAAAATCATCAAGCATCGCATAAGGGCCGTAATCGATAGTGAGACCTTCTATGGACATATTATCGGTATTCATGACCCCGTGGCAAAAGCCCACACCCTGCCATTTTGCAATCAATCTTGCCGTACGATCAAGCACTTCACAGAACATCTTGAAAAAGCGGTCCTCATCATCTTTCAAGTGCGGGTAGGATTCATTAATCACGTACTCAGCAAGCATCTCGAGCTTAGCGTGTTCGCCGTTATAGAAAAAATACTCAAAGCTGCCAAAACGGACCCAGCTCGTCGACATGCGCATGACGATAGCCGCATTCTCCATATCGTTACGAAGCACTTTCGTTTTTGATCCGATAACCCCGAGAGCCCGCGTCGTAGGAATACCCAGATGGTGCATCGCTTCGCTCATCAGGTACTCGCGTATAGAAGAACGAACTACTGCCCTGCCGTCTGCCGTACGTGAATAGAGTGTTTCGCCGCTGCCTTTTGTCTGCAAGTTCCAGCCGTTTACACTCCCTAGATTACACGCTCTTCCATCTCCTAACCACGGGTTATAATGTCCAAACTGATGTCCGGCATAGCACATGGCAAAGGGACGCGAGCCTTTAGGGGAAAAGGTACCGTTGAGAAGCTCAACAAAACGGGGATCATCACAGGAGTTGCTATCAAGACCGATCAGCTTCGCAGCCTCAGGACTGAAGCTTATAAGGTAAGGTTCATCGAGTGGCACGGGGTCGGTCAAGTCGTAAAACTCGCTATCGAGTGAAAGGTAAGGAGTTTGAAGTGTCATATTATCTAGAATCATGATGGGATTTTACATATCTTGCTTTAAATACCAGACGGCCTTATCAAAGTAGTTTCTCGCTCTTTGCAAGTGCTAAGAAAAAGCAAGATCACTCTTTTATACAAACCATGCTGCTTTCGCTTCCCTTAGCGCTGAAATATACTCTTTGTTATAGTAAAAAGAAAACACCATTTCGTAGTTGAGATAGTCTTTCTTTTCATTTACCGTTATCACTCCTAAATTATCACTCAAGGAGTTACGCGTTCAAGCATATCCAAGACCTCTTCCAAGATCTGATTTTCATCATCTCCTGATTTTGGACAATGGTCCAGATCAAACTTAAGCCCATGTTTTTTACAGGCATTTAGAAAATATGCTGTTTCATCTGCCGGATCACTTTCATCACTACTCTCACACAGATAAAAAATAGGAAAAGAGTCTGTCGGGTTTAAAAAATTGCTCAGGTCATTTTCTTTGGAGACTGTTTCGGAAAACACAGAAGCGTAAAACTGTTTCATCTCTTTGTCCGCATCGTTTATGTCTGCCACTCTTATCTTAGGCGCATGGGCATAGACTGCATTTGCCTGACACAAAATACCGTGTAAGATGGCCCCGTAGCCTCCCATACCGCTTCCATACAGATAGATATGTTCTTCACATTCATACTCTTCGGAAATTTGTGTTATAAGCTCTTGTAAAAGGTCTTTGACAAAAAAATCTCCCTCTTCGCCCAACCAGCAGGAGCCTGTGTTTTCATATCCGAAATCATCTATGGGCGTGAGTACATTCCACATCTTGTAGTCGAAATGCGGTGCTTTGGCTCCTCCTCGATCATGCAAGACAACAACCAATGGTACAAAGTTTGAGATTAAAGCTGCCGGGCTGAATCGATAATAGAGTTTTCGCTTATGGGCATCTTCAATATACAGAAGCTCTTCTTCTGGCATCTTATGCTACTGCGATCATAGGAGCTTCATCATATTTCATCTTTTTACCTTCTTTGCTTTTAGACGGCCCTCTTAGATACCAAGAGTCCGGAATTTTTAATAACCATGCCATACTTTATTTAATTTAAAATTATATACAAAAGTAAACAAAAATACTATGGTAGAGATAGAGGATTTATTGTGTAAAATTCCGTCAATAAAAGATTTAGTGAAAATTAGATCAAAAATAGAAGGACATTCTTATGGAAAGCACTGAAATAGAAAAGAAGGACATTATCAAAGAAGCCAATGAACTAGGGTTTGAAAACATGAGTATTGTCCAAAAGATAAATGCTGTTGATAAAATCATAGATGATAAGATCAGAGAGTTTCTACATGCAGACGGCGGAGATTTGGATTTCATCGATCTGCAGGAAAAGAATGGGTTAACCGACGTATACATATCATATGTGGGCGCTTGCGGTTCATGTGAGAGTTCAGGCGGAACCCTGGTATCGATCCAAAGAATTTTGAACGGACAACTTGAGACCAATAACATAAGAGTCTACGCGGTTTAAGGCCATTCATCACTCTCCCCGACATGCCAACCCCAATGTTTGAGTATAATTGTCATACAGTTTCTAGGAAAAGGTTTTAGTGATGGGTGGTTTTGAAGGCGGGGATGAGGCTGGTTTCTGGGATATTGACACTCTTCCCATCTCCGATAACAAGAAATCAAAGCATGCAAACAAAGTAAAATCAGACATAGAGATATGCGGTTCACTCTACAGTATCAAGGCCCACGCAAAAGTCACTATCTTTCTAAAGATCACGGGGCAAAAAGATGAGAGATTTACCCTGCTCTCTCGTGTTATGCGTGTAGAAGATCTGTACGATACGATAAGCTTTGTACCTTGTATCTGTGAAAGCTTTACCGTTGAGGGGTGTGATGAGATCCCAATAGAAGCCCTGTCTCTTATACA
>CAXGZT010000072.1:0-11435 GCA_964014335.1 uncultured Campylobacterales bacterium
ACAACAGGAGCTTCAAATGCCTTGGCGAGCTCTAGGGTCTCCTGATGCTTGATATTAGTACGAATTTGAGGGAGGTTGCTTCGATGAACAGCTCCCGTATGCAGGTCTATGCCGTAATCAGACTTTTTTACTATCTCATCAAAAAACACCTTGGCTATTCGTGCCGCAAGAGAACCTTTTGTCGAGCCGGGAAAACTTCGATTCAGATCCCTTCTGTCGGGGAGATAGCGTGAAAGCGAACTTAAGCCGTAGACATTAACTACGGGCACCAGGATTAAGGTTCCTTTGAGCTTTTTGAGGATAGAGAGTCTCTTCAATCGGCGGATAATCTCGATCCCGTTGAGTTCATCTCCGTGGATGGCTGCACTGACAAAAAGCGTGGGTCCCTTTTTTTTCCCGGATATGACATGAACTGGAATCGATGCAGGAAGATTATAAAGTTTTGGCAGGTCTATACTAATGTCTTTGACGCACCCTCGAGGTATCTCTGTACCAGAAATTTTAAAAACAATTTCCTGCATACTGCTCTTCCAATCATTTATAATTCTTGCAGTCCGATAACTGCGTTTAAAAGTAGTATAATAGTACCATATATGCAGTTAAAAGGAGAGGCTATCGAAAAGCTGATTATTGGCAGGAATGAGTATGTTTCTCTGCCTGATCTGAATTTTTTTAATATTGATGCCAAAATTGACACAGGTGCTTACGGCAGCTCGATTCATTGCGAGCATATCCATTTGAAAGAAGACGGTACTGTCCATTTTCAACTACTTGATGACAGGCATCCCGATTATTGTAAACAGCACATCAAGATGCCTGTATATAAGATCAAGAAAGTAAAAAGCTCCAACGGTAAAATAGAGGAACGGGTCTTTGTCAAAACTATAATTGAGCTCTTAGGCAAACGGTACGCAGCGGAGTTGTCTCTGACAGATCGAAAGGATATGAAATATCCGATGCTTATAGGAAGAAAATATCTTAAAGGGCGTTTCCTCGTCGATGTCTCTTTGGCGTATCAGCATTTAGAAACGAAAAAGGCTTAAAAGTGAAGGTATATATTTTATCCAGAAACCCATCACTATATTCTACACGCAGACTCTTAGAAGCGGCAGAGCAGAGAGAGTGGGATGTCCGAGTTCTTGACTATCTTAAGTTTAGCGTGGAGATCGTGAAAGGTGCGCTGAAGGTCCATTATAACGGAGAGGCTCTCCCTGTTCCTGATGCCGTCGTTCCTCGTATCGGAGCGAGTCGCACCTTCTACGGCACGGCAATGGTCCGCCATTTTGAAGTCATGGATGCTTTTAGTACGGCTGGCTCTTTGGCGATCTCGCGTTCGCGAGACAAACTGCGTAGTCTGCAGATACTCTCAAAATACAGCGTCGATATGCCGCGGACAGTTTTTGCCTCTAATAAATCTGATGCCAAAGATATAATCAAGCTTAGCGGGGGAACACCGCTTGTACTGAAGATCCTGGAAGGGACACAGGGTGTCGGCGTTGTCCTTGTCGAGACACAAAAAGCAGCCAAGTCGGTCTTGGATGCTTTTTACGGGATGGATGTCAACATCCTGGTTCAAGAGTTCATTGAAGAAGCCGGGGGTGCTGATATCCGTGCTATTGTTGTCGACGGCGAGGTGGTCGGTGCTATGAAACGTCAGGGGGTAGAGGGTGATTTTCGCTCCAATCTGCATCAAGGCGGTAGTGCGACCGTGCATAAGTTGACACGAAAAGAAAAATCTACGGCTGTTGCCGCGGCTAAAGCCATGGGCCTTGGTGTATGCGGAGTCGATATGATCGAGTCAAAACGGGGCCCGCTTGTCATGGAAGTCAACTCATCCCCGGGACTTGAAGGCATAGAAAAAGCAACCGGTCTTGACATCGCCGGAAAGATCATGGACTATATCGATAGGAACGTAACGCCTGAGGATGGAAAAACAAAACGCAAACGAAAACCTAAGGACAAGATCGGGGCGTAAAGGCTTAAAAGTCCTTGACATAGAGGATACTTACCCCTTGTCCCGTCTCATGTACATCTACATCCAAACGGATCGATCTGCTTAATTTATACTGCAGGATGACACTTGATACGGTATCGTTTTTATAAAGCAGCCGGATCTTCTTGCTGAACCGGGTCCCTATCTCATAGCCCAAGGTTCCCTCTTCATTTGTCAGGATATTGAGGGTATCTATGTTTACACCCGCACTCTGATCGAATATCTGCTTAAGGCCGGTAGCAAGGAGCAAAGAGCTGAGGGCGAAAGTACCGGTCCCTTCATCCGAGCTGCTAAAAGCCGAAGATGCAGGCTCTGCGAAGAGCAGATAGGAGATGATGTCGTTTTGGCTCATCGCGGGTGTTGATGTTAAGATAACCAGGGGAGAGGCCAGGGTGTTCGTAATATATATCAGAATGTCTATGTCGTCTTGCACCTGATGCCGTATATTCAAATTCAAATAGGGGTTGACGGGATCGGCTCCGTTAAAGTATATTTCGCTTTTATCGAGTTCAAATAGTTTTCCGCCGCCGTTTATTTGTCCATCCTCTAGCGTCACCATCCCGTAGATGCTCAAAGGGGCATCCGGCTCCTGCCGGAGGATAATATCAGGAGTGAGGCGAATATCAATGGTTTGCGTCTTATAGTCTATCGGCTTCAGGGAATTGATCTGTAGATTGACAAAACGCTTGAATCCAGTGTGAGGTTTGATATCCTGTATGATAACAATGTCATCGGAGATAGTGTAGTCCGTCTTTGGCTCATACGTGATGACGCCATCAAGAAGTGTTATATTCCCTTCAATACTTTGCCTTCCGTTTTTCTCAAAATCGGCCTTTATATCAGCCTTGAGAGTGACATTTCCCTCTTTCCCCTCGTATCTAAAGCGGTCGCTTCGCAAGTTGAGGTTTCCCTCCATTCGTACCGGATCGAGTCTGCCGCTTAGCAGAAGGTCGTCATAAACCCAGAACTCTTTTAGCAAAAGGCTTCCGTTCGTATCAAAGGCGATGTGAGAAGGCCTTTGGGAATAGACATGATGATCTTTGATATTCAGGTCGTAGCTGTCGATAGTTATATTTTGATCGATCAGAGTCGATTCAAGATAGACGTCTTCTCCCTGATAGCTTCTTTGTGTATCGAGCTGGAGGATATACCATGGCAGGCGAACACGGGTTTTTACCCTGACCTTGTCCGTGAGCGTCACGGTGGCATTGATATCGGCGTGGGCATCGAAGAGAAGGTTCTCTTCGGGATTTTTAAACCCAAATTCGCTGATCAAGGCATGAACAGAAGGGATGTCGGCAGTCACGCTAAGGCGGGTATCATTTGCATCTGCAATCCGGCCATAGGTGTCAAAATGGCCCGAGCCTATGTTCCCCCAGCCGTTCAAAGCCGTATCTTTTTTGAAGAGGGTAAGGTTCGCCATGCCGGTATCCAGGTTGAGAATGCTTCGCTTATCATGATTATAGTAGACAAGCTCCAGGGGAGAGAACTGTTCAAGCGGGTACTTTTTCCACAGCGTCGATTCGGGCTTTGGCGTCAACGTGCTCAGATAAAGCTGCTCCTCTTTGTCCAGTTCGAAACTTCCCTCGACGGCAGAGTAGGGCCCTTCCGTATCAAAGCTGCCTTTGAGCGAAAAAGGGGCAGTGTTAAGCAGGGCATCTGCTCTGATGGCAATGCTGTTTTGCTTGAGCAGGGCAGGAAGATTCGGTATAAAAGAGAGGGGCAGGGCCTTGCTCTTGGCATGGATGTTAAAGCGCTCATACCCCTCTCCTTCCAGTTCAAACTCTAATGGACCGGCATACAAACGGCCGATCATGCCCTCCTTGTCACCCGAGACCTCGGAGCGGAGGTTCGTAAAAGGCAATGCAAAGGGAGTCCGCGTTACAGTGGCCTTTAATTGCGAGGCGTAAACACCCATAGCCGTAAAAACCCCTGTGTGTCCTATTTTAGTGGAAAGTTCGCCGTAGGAAAGTCCGTAACTACTGTCGAAGGTAAAGTAGCCTTCTTTTATCAGATAGGTGAGCGTTATATCTGCATTATGCAGACTCGCGTTTTGCTCTTTTAGGTTGAGATGCTCCACGCGCGTGTGCATCACTATCTCTTGCATACCGGCTTCAAGGTCGAGAGTGAGTGTTTTTTCAAGCCCCTGCAGAGAACCTAGATACTTCTTTACGAGAGAGGCCCGCGGTGTCAGGGAGCTCTTCGCATAGAGCCGGTTTGATCGTATATCTCCCTGTATATGTGCCTCGCCGTAAGAGGTGGCTAATCGTAGGTCCACTCTTTTTACATTCAGCTCTCGGCTGTAATGTATTTTTGCCGCATCCAGATCAAACAGAAGTGTATCTTCCTTCATAAGCAGACGTGTCTCTTTCAGATATAGCTGCGAAACAGCAAAGGCCGGTATGAAAAACTGACTGTCGTCCTCTCCGTTTTCGAGAAGATTCTCAAGGATAAGCAAGGTGCCTTCAGCCTTTATCTTTTTAAGTGTGGGAGTCGGATTAAAAAGCATCGGGATCTTATACTCAAGCTTGAGACGCTTAATAAGAACCGCATCGGCATAATTGATGTCATATAGGGCAATGCCCTTAAGCAGAGAGCCTTCAATCCTGCTGTAGCCAATCCCCTTCTCTTTTAAAAACTTGTCTGCAAGATAGCGTACCGTCTCGGGGTGCGATGCAGTGATGACAACTGCCGTGGCAAGCGCAATGAGAAGGATCATCAGATAATAGACAAAAAGATAGCTGACCCGTATCAAAAGAGTTCTCCGATATGAAAATGAAAGGCGTATTGCTCTGCAGGATTTTCAATGTCAAAGCCGAAGTCTATCGCAATAGGTCCGATAGGTGTGGCGTAGCGTATGCCGAGTCCTGCAGAGTAATAACCCTGATCATAATCAGGATAGTAGCTATTACCAATAAAGGTGTTGTCGCTAAAAAGGACTCCTCTGAAGTTCCCGTAGACGGGAAAACGGTATTCGGCAGTGGCCTCCAGAACGGAATCAGATCCGAGGGGATCACCCTGGTCATTGACAGGGCCAAGTTTTCGATAAGCATATGCACGGTTGCTGTTCATACCTCCCGTATAGAATCGATAAGATGCGGGGATGCCCCCCTCGTACCGCCGCAGTGATCCAATCTTGGCTTTGAGTGCCACGACAGAGGGTGAAAAAGGTATGATATAGCCGCCCGAAACAAGATGTTTATAATATGTTGCATCAGATATGTCAGACTGTAGTGACCCCATTAGCTCTAAACGCAAGAAGTGGCCCTGCATAGGATTGAGGATGTTGTCTCTCGTATCGTAAGTCCATTGAAAATTTGGAGAGAGTACAAACAGTTTTCCTTCCGGGAAAACAGTTTTGTCTTCACTGTCATAGATAATGGAATGGTCAAAAAGAAGACTCTCCTGAAACATATGCGGTATCTCTCTTTGTCTGAGAAAAACAGTTCCGAAACGTCTCTCTTCCCTAAAGCCCAGGAACCTTTCATTTTCGAATCCGGCTTCCGCTCCGGTTGAATTCCGGTTTTCAAGAGGCATATTAAAGCCTGTCTTTATGCTCTTTTTTATTTCAGTGACCCTGGCGTTTAGGCTGAGCGTTTTTAAGTCTCCAAAAAAGTTTCTATGTTTTATCCCTAGGGATGCCATAGCCCCTTCGTCGCTGCTAGCTCCTATACCGGCTTGAAACCGGATGGGCTTTTCCGTCTCGGTGATGGCAATACTTACCGGGACCATATGCTTGTCGTCAACACCGGTGTCGATCAGGGCTTTGCTGATGCCGTCGTGTCCATACAGGCTCTGATAACTTCGGCGTATCTGCCTGGGAGAGAAAGCTTCGCCTTCTTCGATGTATAAAAGCGATCGGATGGTCTCCGGGTCAATATGCTCGGAGGGACGTATTGTGATTGGACCGAAACGGCATAACTCATTGGGTGTGATGTCATACACCAGGTAGGCTCTGTCTCTCTCTATATCGACCCAGGCCCTGGCTTTCAGTTGTGCATCGCAATATCCCTGATCGGCATAGAACAGCTCTACCGCTTTCTTGCTCTCATCAAACTTTGCAGAGTCAAAGATTTCGCCTTTTTTTAAAGGGATTTGACGGCGTATATCAAGTGTAGAGATCGTTGTTAGATCTTCGATACGAACCGGCAGCCCCTCTTGTATGATGATACGGATGTGCTCATCATCCGTATTGTGGGTCACTGTCGTATGAAAAAAACCTTTTGACCTGTAAAAGTTTTTCAGGGTTTCGCTCAGCAGGGAAGCTGTTTCAGGGTTAGCGGACGGCTCTGCCTTCCAGAATTCATAGAGATAAGGCTTATAAAGATCAAGGGCAGCATACAGCTCGCGCTTGCTGATCTGCTTATTTCCTTCAAAAACGACAGGAAGAAGATCTCCAAACAGAAAAGAAGAAAAACAGATTAAAAAAACAAGGCTTTGTTTCATTTGATTCCTCCTTCAGCATTTATTGGTGATAGTGTTTAAAATGTAAATTAGTTTTATTAGCGATAAGCCAATGAACACATGAGTTAAAATTGTAACTCAAAGGCAGTAAGATGTCCGATTTGCAGAGCTGCAAGCTAGCTGAACGCAAAAACAGTAAAGGATTGCGATAACGCTATGAGGCTCTTCATGACTCTCCTTGTCGTAAGGACTATTGTAGCGCAAAAGTGTATAGTTCTATTAGAAAGCACAGAGGTATGAAATACTCTTTTGCCATTGATAAAGTCCCGGTTTTTATCAAAGCCAGTTCGTTTTCTAAGGGTGTATCTGTTTTTACTTCATCACTGTTGCCGTTATAGGCACGGAAATGCTTGCATAATTCATAATATTAATTAATATTATGAAAAACCCTGTTTATGTTTTTTACGTTTCGAAAAGAGGAGTGGGACTATATCGGGAGTAGTATAGAAGGGTGACCAAAGCGATTGTGCTGTTTCAAATAGAATTAAAGAGAAGGAGAACAATCTTGTTCTGCAAAAGCCTGTAATTAAAACAGAATAGGTTACCGCATGAGATATAGGCAAAAGAGACAGTGACTCGTAGCTTGTATCTTTTGCTCAGGCTCGATCTTTATGGAGGTTTTCCCTAATGTCCTGTGGAGCTTACAAGTACGGCCGTTTAATGTAGGATAGACAATGAAGAGATTGAGAAAATTATCAATATGCAAAAAAATGAAAGCTTGAATGAGATAGAGTAGATCAGTTTTGCAAATCGCCTGAAAAGTTGATCTTTTCACTCGATTCATAGATCTCCAGCGGGAAAGCATAGGATCCGTTTGCTGACTTTACAAACACCTTGTTGTTTTTAAACATTCTTACCTCGGATACATCATAAAGATGCTTCCCGCCTATGATGAGTTGCGGAGTGTCTTTGTACTTATCTGCATCAAATTCCCGGTTTTTGCTTATGATCGGATCACCGGAACTATGCCGGGGCACGGTAGTAGAATACTTTTTATCAAACTCTTCTCTTCTTTGTCTGTTTTTCTCCCTTGCCTTGCGGTTGGCTTCGGTTCTTTTGGCTTTATACTCTGCTTTTTTCTTGGCTTTGAGCTGAGCGGGGGAGAGAGGCCTCTCTTCCGGGTATTTTTTATAATATTCCTCTTTTTCCAGGGCCAGGCGTTCTTTCTCTATCTGAAGCCTCCGCTGCTCGGCCAGCATCTTCTCATGCTCGATCACGGCGGGGTAATAGGTCGTGCATCGACCGTTTATGCACTGCGTGAAAGGATCATTACTGTCTGCGAGGATTGAGATTGAGAGTAAAGATATTAACATGAAAATTTTCATATTAACCCTTAATAGAGTGGTCTGATCTTATAAATAATTATAACACACAAGTGCTCTTCTCATAAAGGTTTTTATACAGAAAAAAGAAATTTAAATACATAAATTATGTTATATACTATTAAATTAATATTGCTTATTATATAGAATATTATAGATTAAAGAGTCGTCCTTTGAAAGGGGTTATCTGTGAAAAATGTACTGTTCTCGTGGATATCAGGAGTCATACTGCTCTCATTGCCATCGTCCGTCTATGCATTAGACAACGGACCCAGCTGGTTCGGCTTCAGCTATACCCTGAATACATCGGGTGCACGTACCGTGGGTATGGGAGGGACGGCAGTCGCATCGGTCAACGATGCCAGCGCCACCCTTACCAATCCTGCTGCACTGGTACGTCTGTCAAAATCAGAGTTTCGTTTCGACAGTAACTTGCGACATTTCGAAGAGATCAACCGGCCGGGTGCAGACAACTTGGGTACCGGAAAGTCGATCCGTATGGGGCTGCACGTTGAGCAGAGCGATCAAATCAACCCCGCACTGATGGCACTGGCGACTCCGTTGGGAGATGGACGAACCGTTATCGCACTCTTCTACCACGAGTTTCTGCAACACGATCGTTCTGTCACGGTCACCGATCCGATCAGCGGCGGTATAACCGAGAGACATAACGTACTGTTCGATCTCAATGAGTTTGGACTTTCTCTGGCGCACAGCCTGTTTGACGGCCAGCTTGCGATCGGCCTGTCGGCAAGTCTGGTGACCCCGAATATGCTTATTACGGCAGAGAGGGACCAAACCCCGCAGTCAGGCAGTTCTGACGGAGCCGAATTCGCCACCTATGGCAGTAAGAGTGAACAAGAACCCGTCTGGCGGTTCGGGATGCTCTATCAACCCAATGAAACCGTAGCCCTGGGTGTCAACTACACTCTGACTCAGGATCCCCAATATACGATGACCACCGCTAACTCGCCCGAGACTGTTGACAGCGCCCTGCAAAACGGCTGTATCGGTGATATCAATATCGGCACACTTCCCGATGGCACCCCGACGGGAAGTTGGATCTGCAACAGCTCGCTGCCAATGCCCAATATCCTCACCGTCGGCCTTGCGTATACGCCAAACGAAGTCTGGAACTTTGCCGTCGAGGCAGTTCACGTTGACTATGGCCGGGCCACTAACGAATTTGTCGCCCCTTATGCTTATCCTAACGGTGAGGTCAAGGTTATCCAGACAAAGAGCGATTTCCAGGCCAAAGATGTGCTCGAGCTGCACCTCGGCATGGAATATAACACTAGGCTCGGTCAATACCCGCTGGCGCTTCGCACCGGATACTATTTTGATCCTGCCCATGATATCAAGTACACCGGGGTCGATTCTACCTCTCAAATCATCTATTCTGGCGGTGAGGATGTGCAGCACCTCACCGCAGGAGTCGGGGTACTGTTCAAGCAAGCACTTAAAATAGGTATGGCAATCGATGCCGCTGATAACGACAATTATCGGATTGCGATTTCACTTGCATACCAATATTAAGATATAGGTTTATGAGTAGAGTCGCATAAGTTTGAATGTTTGTCGTAGCATTTTATAAGGCTGGTTCTCGGTTTGTTCTAATAGGTTAGTATGAAGTGATAAGAATAGATCATAAAGATAATTGATTTGGGAACAATAGAATACAAAGATTTGAATAGGTCCCTATAGTTAGGGTAACTAGGTGGTACCGCCGGGCGGACTTGAACCGCCACGCCCGAAAGCATCGGATTTTGAATCCGACGTGTCTACCGATTTCACCACGGCGGCATGAAGAGGCCGGAATTATAAAAGTATAATGCTTAAAGCTCGGTAAATCAGGCTCTATTTGGAATTTGCGACCTCTTCTTTTAGGGTCTTGCCTGCTTTGAACTTGACGACCTTCGTCTCCTCAAGCTCGATGGGCTCGCCCGTACGGGGGTTGCGTACCGACCTGGCAGGGCGAACAGCCGTACTGAAGCTTCCGAATCCGGGAAAGGTGACGGTTTTGTCTTCTTTCATCGCATCCTGAATAGTCTCGAGCAGGGCGTTAAGGGCTGCTTCGGCGTCGACTTTTGCCAATGAAGCCTTGCTTGCAATAGAGCTGATCAGTTCTGATTTCTTAAGACTAGACATTGTATATCCTTTATTATAAAGAGGGCTTAGAGCGGGCCCTGACCTGCAGCTGCCCCTGTGTACGAGTTTTGGCTCTTGTCGCTCTGGAATCTAATAGTTTGTTATTTCAAATTATATAGAAGAATTTAAAAAATAGCAAAACAAGCCGATATATTCATCAAGAAAATATGAAAAACAGATTGTGGAACTTATTTTGCTTTTAAACAATAAAAATAGAGTTGCTGTTTTCAATCAGGGAGGCCTAAGATGCGTGCTACGCTCAGCGGATATTATAGAAATTTACAATTTGATCAGACCAAAACAGCCAAAGAACTCTTTGACGTGACCAAGCAGATATCGTCAGGCCAGAAAATACAGTATGCTTATGAGGATACATCGACTTTTATCGATGCCGTCAGGCTTGACAATGAGGTGACGACGCTCACCCAGGTCAAGCAAAACGCCCAAAAAGCGCTTCAGTTCAGCACCAACACCGATACTACGATGAATGATATGACCAAGATCATAGAGGCGATTAAAGTCAAGCTTGTGTCTGCAGCGAGCGAGTCCCACAGCCGCGGAAGCCTGAACGCTTTGGCCGGTGAACTTCGCGGACTGGAAAACAACCTGATTCAGCTGGCCAACACTTCAATTGACGGAAATTACCTCTTCTCGGGCACAGAGGTCAACACAAAGCCGATTGACGCTAACGGTGAGTATCAGGGCAACGACAAAGAGATAAAGGCTTTTATCGGTTCGGGAGTAGAGCAGACCTATAATATCAGCGGCTCCGACCTGTTCTTAGGTGACGAGAATGACACCAAACGAAAAATCACTACGAACGTACCCCAGTTAAGCTTGACCCAGCTCTATCCCGACGTGATGATTGATCCGAGTTTCTCCCGTGACCTGGCTACCGAAGAGCTTTTGACCGAAAACAGTACGATACGGGACCTAATGGGCGATACGGACAAGGACACTACGAATGACGAACAAAGCTACTTCTATATCCGCGGTACGCGAAGCGACGGTAGCACCTTTAAAGAGAAGATCGACAATATAGGCTCCGATCAGACGATCGATGTCCTTCTGTCGCGGATCGAGACGGCCTTTGGTACGGGTACGGTCGACGTGACCCTCAATAAAGACGGGCAGATAGAGATCGAAGACAGGTTTAAAGGTTCAAGCAAGCTGGACTTTCATATGGTCGGCGCGGTTGACTTTTCAGGCGGTGCGGCGGCAGATGTAAACAACATAGACCTTCTGGATGCCGGAACGACCGACTTTACTCTTATTGCCGACGAGATAGCTGCGGGCACGCTCCCGGCGGCTCTGATAAATAATCTGCATGTAAAAGAGTTTACCCGGTCTTCTCTGACTGCTGTTGCGGGCACGGCCACAGAAGGGATCACCTACGACAGGACTTTTTTTACGCATGAGGGACCAAGGCTGGAGTCAAACACTGCGCAGGTCGTCAAATCGGGTGTCAGCGATATCAACGGGAATGACATAAGCAATCATTTTGCTAC
>CAXGZT010000073.1:0-11223 GCA_964014335.1 uncultured Campylobacterales bacterium
TGTAGAGACTATGTACATGTTTTTCATTGAATAGATTTACAGCTTCAAGAAGTTGTCGATCATCTCATGACCGTGCTCACTCATAATCGACTCGGGGTGAAACTGAACGCCGTATATCTGTTCGCCCTCGATCTCCAGGGCCATGATCTCTTCATCATCAGCACTAAGCGCTGTCACTAGAATGCATTCCGGCAGAGACTCTTTTTCTACTACCAAAGAGTGATAGCGTGTTTCGGTAAATGTTTCCGGGAGCTTGTTAAATATCGGCGTCTTTTTCTGCCGTACGACGGTAGAGGTCTTTCCGTGCATCATATTCTTAGCGCGGACGACCTTTCCGCCGAAGGCCTGGGCAATACTCTGATGTCCCAGACAGATGCCCAAAATGGGTTTACGTCCTTTAAAACGCTCGATCACCTCAAGGGTAACACCGGCATCATCGGGCGTTGCCGGTCCAGGAGAAAGGATGATCTTTTCAGGTTTCAGCGCCTCAATTTCATCGACTGTCATCTCGTCGTTACGGATGATCTTCAGGTCTGCGCCGAGTTCACGGCAGTACTGGACTATGTTGTAGGTAAAGCTGTCATAATTATCTATCATTAAAATCATGGGGTGATTATAGCTGATTTATTTTTAACTTTATTATAGTTACAGGCTTAAAATTTATTCTTCTCTTTCTTTCTATCAAAATTAGTTTTTCTGACTACTTTTTTTAGCTCTTCTCATTCGTATTTTTGGCGGAGAAAAAGGAGAGGCGCCTTTAGAGAACAGTTCTTATAATAAAGCATTCGTTCTCTTAAGTAAAACTATAAAATGCATATTCTTGCCCCATATCTATAAATAACATACATTATGTACGAATATCAAAAACTTCAGTCGATAACATGCATTTAAACATCCATAGTCTCTTTTAATGCAGATAAAACTATCAATTTTAGTTATAATCCAGGAACTTAATCTAGGTCCGTATTACATATAATGCGTGATATTAAATAGTTAGGTACAGAGGAGAACATGAAGAGTTTAACCAAAAAAATTGCAATTGGATATACGGTATGGATACTTCTTTAGGTTGGAATTATATATTTTACAGGAAGTGGAGAAATCGGAATCCCTGCATTCATTTATCTTACAATAACTGGACTTCCATTTTCACTGCTGGGATGGGAGTTTATTCCACATGATTGTTCCAATGGTGTCTTTTGGTTGAACTTGACGCACAAATTTCTGCTTGGTGGAAAGCAAGAAACAGAAATGATTAATTACCTAACAAGTACGAGGAGACGCAATAGTTTTCCCCTACGGCGAAACTATTGCTCAAGATAACGTTAGCTAGCAAAAGGATTTAAGTGTCAGCAAATTTTGTAGAAGAACTAGTCGGAGAGTATTACAAAGCGAAAGGATACCTTGTTAATGTAAACTATTGGTTTCCTTTTACTAGTACTCGAACAAGAAAACAAAATGGAAAACAGCAAGAATATCAAGCGAGGAGCTGGAGTGACATTGATGTTCTTGCAATAGGTGAAAAAGAACTTTTAGTAATTCAAGTGAAAGCAATTATAAATGAACCTAAAGCTGCAGATAAAATTAGTGATTTTTTCAAGAAAACGGAAAAATTCTTAAAAGAAGGAAAAGCTCCAGGTATGGAAGATTCTATAGATTGGTGGACAAAGGGCAAAAAAATCAAGAATATAGTTGTTTATGAATTTTATTCCCCACCAAAATACATTAATCAATTAAAAACAGCAGGTATTGACGTTTATCTTTTTTCTGAGTTTTTTGAGAAAATCATCAAGAATTCAGATAAAAGAGAAGGCTTTAAAGAAGAAAATGCAACTATGCGGATGATTCACTTTTTAAACCACAATAAGTACCTAAATTTAAATTCAATAGCTAAAAAGAACGTGAAACGTAATAGTTTACCCTAATATGAAAACTATCACTCACGACAAACGTTATACTAGGAGAATAAAAAGTGTATTTAGAGGAAGAGTACTTTAATAGTTTTACTAAGTCAAGTTTTGAGATATTAGTTAGATGTTTAGAAGAACAAGGATTTGTGATTGATTCTAAAGAAGAGTATGGCATTAGTTTTTCTTGTATGCAAATTAAACATATGGGTGAAAATATGTTTAATAAACTTTGCAAAAAGTTTATTATTACTACAGAAATTGAATTTTCAAAAACAGGACATTTTTATCAAGAACATGGAGCCTATTCAATAATTTTTAATGCAGACGATTATGACTATGAAAGTGCGAGAAAAAAACTTGACAAGTATGTTGAAGCATAACAAATCTTTGCATACCAATAAGAAACCAGCACCTAGGTTTCTTATTGGTACGTTCAACCATTATATCTAAAGATGAAAATATGAGTCAAATCAATGATTTTGTAAAATCAATAAAAAATATACGATCTTGTCTAAATCCAAACGACGACAAACTTTCCATTGATGCGCTTAAAGATTTGGGTGCAATATATGAAGAACTATCCGGTACAAAATCACAGACAAGACTGAAGCAGTTTAAATATAAAAACATGAGGGAATTACCTTCTTAAAAATTACTCTCAGTTTAACGTAAAAAGTAAAATTGGTTGGCTATTAAAAGCGTTCTCAAGATTTTCTTTCCAATCTTCATATGTTCATGCCGGATCGGATGCCATTAAGAGTGAGTATCCACTAAACGATGATATTGATTCACTTGTTTACACTGCTGCAATAGCCTCTTTAAGTACAAGTTATTTTACCTTTCTTCTACTATTTCTGCATGATAAAAAGTTTGGCGCACTTGTGAACTTAACAAGAGAATATATCGAACTTTTCCGACTGTATAACAATACAGTCGAGTCATGTGGCAGAGCCAACAATGTTTAACACGTTAATGGAGCGGAAATGGGTTTCTTAGATTGGTCCGTTATCGGTGCCTACTTTATATTTTTACTGCTCTTTGGCTATTTTATCGGCCGGAAAAACCATGATCAGGATGACTACTATGTCGCAGACCGCAAGCTCTCGTGGTGGGCGGTGGGCATCTCGACCATGGCAACGCAGAGTTCTGCCATCAGTTTTATCTCCATTCCCGCATTTGTGGCCGTCAAAGAGGGGGGAGGGTTGAAATGGCTACAGTATGAGCTGGCGGTTCCCCTGGCAATGATTCTGACCTCCATTTTTCTCATACCGCTCTTTCGCCGGCTAAAGCTAATCAGCGTCTATGAGTATCTGCAGATGCGCTACGACAGCCGTGTACGCAATACGGTTTCCTTTATATTTCTGCTCAGTCGGGCGCTGGGTACGGGTATTGCCCTGTATGCTACGGCAATCGTAATGCAAAGCATTACCGGATCCCCCTTATGGGTCTCTATCCTGGGGATGGGGTTTATCATACTTGTTTATGACACCTTAGGCGGTATGAGAGCCGTTGTCTACTCGGACATCTTACAGATGGGACTGCTTGTGCTGGGCGTCATGGTCTGCATCTATATCGCCGTCGACATCACCGGAGGGGTTCATGCCGTGTTCGAGACCTTTCCCAAAGAGCGACTGCAGACGCTCGATTTTGGCTGGGGATTGAGTGCCGAAGGCGGCATGCCGTTTTGGGCATTTCTCTTTGGCGGTTTTTTCCTCTATACCGCCTATTACGGGACAGACCAGAGTCAGGTACAGCGCGAACTCTCCACCAAAAACATTGACGATTCAAAACGCTCGCTCTACTTCAACGGGTTTGCGAGGTTTCCGTTAACGCTGCTCTATGCGATGATGGGGATTACGGTAGGGGCGCTCTACCTGCAAGACGCCTCGCTTCAAGCCGGCGTGGCGGCAGCGTCGGCCGATCACCTGATCCCCCTCTTCATCCTGGCATACCTCCCCGACGGTGTCAAAGGCTTGTTGATCGCCGCCATTCTTGCCGCGGCCATGTCCAGCATCGACTCGGCGCTCAATTCACTCTCGGCCGTCACCCTGCATGACTTTGTCTTAAAAGAGCAACATATCAAGGGGGCAAAAGAGATTCGTCTGGGTCAGATCACTACCATCTTCTGGGGGATCGCCATCATAACCTTTGCTTTTCTCGTCGGCTCTATCGCCGATACCGTCATCGAAGCGATCAACAAGATCGGTTCGGCCTTTTACGGGCCTGTCCTGGCGGTATTCTTAGCCGGAGCGCTTCATAAGCGCATAGGCAGCAAGACCATACTGATCGGCCTCTTTAACGGCGTCGGTGTCAACCTCTTATTATGGTTGGTCCATCCGGAAGTGATGTGGATGTGGTGGAACGTGACCGGGCTTGTTGTGGCGTATATGAGTGCATGGGTTCTCTCTTTGACATGTGGTAAAGAGTCTGAAAAGGGTTCGAACTACACTGCGGAACATAACATTGCACTCAAGTGGACGAGAATGGACACTCTCCTAGCGGGCTATTTTTTAATGATGATTATCGTACTTTGGCTAATAAACAAAGGGCTCCCCCATCTATAGAGAACGGCAGGCAGATAGCTCACGATCGAAATGCTGTATTAATTTCAAAAGATGAGCGGCTCTCAAAACTCTACCCAGAGCGAATCGCTTCGTTTAATGATTACAGCCACTATTCATCTATATTAAACCTCTTCTGAAGACGCATATTTGGGTTCTGAAAATTATTTTTTACATCCAGCTTATAAAATATTACATCACCTAATAACAATAAAAAATAACAACAAATCAGTGTTATACTTTCTTGAACAACGGTTATGTTTAAGCAAGTACGATTTCGAAAGTCATGCTCTATCTTAGAGTGAAATGGAGAGTGCCTGCTCGACTCTCACTTTATACCTACGAAAGAAGGATACTTATGACAACGCTAACTCAGGAAAGTATTGAAACCTTATCCACCACACTGCGTGGCCCTCTTGTGACAAGCAAAGACAGCAACTATGATGATGTTCGTAAAATATGGAACGGCATGATTGACCGCCGTCCGAAGCTTATTGCTCAATGCAGCGGAACGGCTGACGTTGTCAGTTGCATAAAGTTTATCACGGATACCGGTATAGACTTCTCGGTGAGAAGCGGTGGCCATAACATTGCCGGAAGCTCCATACGCGACAACGGGTTCATGATTGATTTATCAACCATGAACTCTGTTTTTGTAGACAGTAAAAACCGTATCGCTTATGTAGAACCGGGCGCAACTCTTGGCGATGTTGACCACGAGACACAACTCTATGGTTTAGCAACCAGCCTCGGTATCAATTCGACCACGGGTATTGCCGGGTTGACACTGGGCGGCGGTTTCGGCTGGCTATCACGCAAATACGGCATGACCGTTGACAACCTTATAGCCGCTCAAGTCGTTACGGCAACGGGAGAGTCTATTCGAGTAAGCCAAGAGGAGTATCCTGATCTGTTTTGGGCTATTTGCGGCGGCGGCGGCAACTTCGGCATTGTTACACGCTTTGAGATAGGATTACACCCTGTCGGTCCGCTGGTATTTAGCGGTCTGATCGTATTTCCCTTTGACACAGCAAAAACAACACTGCAGAAATATCGCGATTATACGGCAGACCTGCCTGATGAACTAAGTGTCTGGGCCGTACTTCGCAAGGCACCGTCGCTGCCTTTTCTAGACGAAAAGCATCATGGCAAAGAAGTTGTCGTAATGGCATTTTTATATGCCGGCGATGAAGAAACAGGAAAAAAACTCATCGAACCCCTTCGTCGGTTCGCGCAACCCTATGGTGAATTTACGGGCATGATGCCATACAAAGATTGGCAGCAGGCTTTCGATCAATTGCTTACTCCGGGTGCCAGAAACTACTGGAAATCACATAATTTCGACACCTTAAGTGATGATACAATCGACGTCATCGTCGAATACGCAGGAAAGATCCCGGCTGCACCTTCTGAAATTTTCATCGCGCAAATGGGCGGCTATACCGGCAGGCAGGCTTTAAATAAAACTGCTTATGTGCATAGAAAGGCCAATTACATAATGAACGTGCATGCACGCTGGAATAAGAGCAGAGATGACGACTTATGCATAGACTGGGCACGTGCATTTTTTAAGAGTGCAAGTCCCTATGCAATGGGTGGTGCTTACGTTAATTTTATGACTCAGGAAGAGAGTGATCGTGTGCCATCTGCTTACGGTGAAAACTATTCCCGGTTGAGAGAGATAAAAGAAAAATATGATCCAAAAAATATTTTCAACTTAAATCAAAACATAAAGCCCACGCAGAAATAATACAGGAGTACAAGGGAAGAGAATTGGCATAAAACCCATAAAAAGCTCTTGCAGCTGACACGTGATATACAATGGCTTCTAAGCTAAAATCAAAGCTGCCTCATTCAACCTCATTTCCCAAACAGCACACTCATCCAGCAACTCTTCGTCTCCGTATTTTGAAGCACCCTTCCTCAGCCCTTCAATCATAGAAAGCATGGTCTCTTTCACAAGAGCATTCTCCGCATGCTTGAAGAGTGACCGCAGGTGCCATCTGTCCAAAAACCTATGCTTCGTGGAGAGCTGATCATCTCCCCCGCCATATTTATTGACAAGCTTATGCGGGATCAAATCAATTTGACCCTCTTTGAGAATACGCAGCCACAGATCATAATCCTCACACACCTCTAAACCCTCGTCAAAGCCGCCGACCTTGTCAAAATACTCTTTATTGATCAAGACCGAAGAAGGTGCGATATTGCAATAGTCCAGCGAGTTTTCAAAAGTGACGCGGTCGGGTTTGTGAAACTTCTTTGGGATAGGCCACTCCTTATCATTACGTATCCACACCTCATCGGTGTACGATACTAAAGAGTCGTGTGTCTTTTTATGATGGGCGACTTGAAAGGCCAGTTTTTTGGGATGCCAGGTGTCGTCGGAGTCTAAAAAGGCCACCCACGCGTGAGAGGCCATCATGACCCCGTTGTTTCTCGCCGTAGAGACACCCATATTGTTTTGACGAAGCAGCAAAACATCTGGATACATCTTTGCGACTTCGCTTGTAGCGTCGGATGAACCGTCATCAATGACGATAATCTCTGAAGCTTTATAGGACTGTGCCAGTACAGAGTCAATCGCCCTTGCAAGGGTTTGGACACGATTATAGGCAGGGATAATGACGGAAACTTCGATGATTCGCCTCTATAATTCTCGTAAACGTGCTATCGCCTGATCAATTTCTATCTCTTTTTTAGAAAAACAAAAACGCGCCAAGTGCATCTCATCACTATCATGATAAAAGGCTCTAGCAGGCACCGCGGCGATACCCGTCTTTTCAAGAAGCGTGATGACCTTCTCTTTATCATCTCTTCCTTCTAAGCTGGAGATATCCGCCAGGACATAATAGGCGCCTTTGACATACTCCGCTTTCAAGCCTGCATCATTGAGCGCTGTAATAAAACGGTCGCGTTTGTGCTGATGCTCTTTCGCCACGTTTTCATAATAATTTTTTGGCAGTTCTTCCAGCCCTCTCAAGACCCCATGTTGCAGCGGTGCCGCAGGGCAGACATAAACCAAGTCGTTAATGGCTGAAGCCGCGTCAATAACCTCGGGTGAACTGATGGCATAACCCAAACGCCATCCCGTAATCGAGTAGATTTTTGAAAATCCCGATATCACTACCGTTTTATCCTTCAAGGCTTCAATACTCAGTGCAGAGATAAACTCCAGATCATCATATACAAAATGCTCGTACATCTCATCACTGAAGAGGATCATCCCGTTTTCATTGATGATGGAAGCTATCTGTTCCAACTCCTCTTTTGTGTATACCTTGCCGCTCGGATTGGAAGGGTTACAGATAAGCAGGGCTTTCGTTTGTGCCGTAATTTGAGACTTCAGGGCTTCAAAATCAATCTCGTATTCCGGCGGTACCGTTTTAATGAACTTTACCCTGCATCCCAAGGATTGCAGGGTGGATACATGATAACCGTAATAGGGTTCAAAGATGATGACCTCATCGCCTTCATTGAGCAGTGACATCGCCATGGCATAAAAGGCACCGGTGGCACCTGAACTTACCAGGACGTTGTCAGCACTGATGTTTTGTTTATAAAAGTCATTTTGCTTATTGGCGATGGCCTTGCGGAGCCGAAGGTTTCCGTAGGCTGAAGTATAGATGTTCTTGCCGTTTTCAATGGCCTCTTTGGCACCCTCTTGTACTTCTGCAGGGACGTCTAAATCACATATCCCCTGGGCCATGTTGAGCCCTTGCTTTTCATGACACAAGATAGACATGGCCCGAATTTCCGACTGGGCAATGTTCTGCACACGATCACTTAACCTCATCTTCTTACCAGACTTTTATCTCATTATAAAGGCTGTCACGCTCTACCGGAGTAAAGCCCGAGTTTCTGATCAAAGAGACGAATTCATTAAGATCGACACCGTAAGCCGACTTTGCTCCGGCAGCCGAGTTGATGGACTCTTTTTCTATCGTCCCGTCCAGGTCATTACAGCCGAACTCCTGCGCCACCAGCGCAAGGTTTACCGTAGAGGTCACCCAGTAGGCTTTCAGGTTAGCAACATTATCAAGCAGCAGTCTGGCTATCGCGTAGGTCTTGAGAATTTCCTGTCCCGTGATATCCTCTTTTACATTGAGGAAATTGTTCTCCGTCTGATAGACCAGAGGGATAAAACAGTTGAAGCCCCCTGTCCTGTCCTGGAGGTCACGGATACGCATCATATGGTCTATTCTGTCTTTTCGTTTTTCAACATGCCCGAAAAGCATCGTCACGTTTGACTTGCGTCCTCTGTTGTGCCATTTTTCATGGATCTCGAGCCACTGATCCGAGCTTACCTTGCCCTTACAGATATAATCACGCACCTCTTCGTCAAAGATCTCGGCACCCCCTCCAGGAAGTGAATCCACGCCGTTGGCGATCATGATGTCGATGATCTCGTCATAAGACTTGCCGTACTCTTCGCTCAGAAAATGGATCTCCGCCGCCGTTAGCGCCTTGATATGCATATCCGGGTATTTGGCCTTGATTTTTGAAAAGACCGTCGTGTACCACTCCAGTCCCGTATCGGGGTTATGCGCCGAGACGATATGCACCTCCGTAATACCGCGCGAAGCGATATCATCAACGGTCTGCATGATCTCTTCATGTTTCAGAGTATAGGGTTTTGGGTTTTTACGGCTGGCGGAATAGGCACAGAACTTGCAGACATCCTTGCAGATATTCGTCGGGTTGATGTGGCGGTTGATATTAAAATAGCTCTTTTTTCCGTGAAGAGCCTGACGTTTGGCATCCGCGAGTCCGCCCAGTTCAAAAAGCTCTAAATCATACAGTGCCATCGCTTCATCAAAGTCAATACGTTCGCCCGCTTCAATCTTTTTAATAATGTCCATATTTTATACATTCCGCTTATAAGGTTGCGCGAATTATATCGTATAGTTCTTAGATATAATAATGATATATTTTTTAAAGGCACCCCTAAATGGATTTAACTCAAGGTATTGAAGAGCTTATTGAAAACGATGTTCCCGATTTTGAAATGTCAAAACTGTTTAAACAGTACATAAGCGAGTATAAGGAGGGCTTGAATGAGCTGTTTGAAGCCAACCAGGGAAAAGATTTCCTCGTTCGCCATACTAAGAAACTTGATCATATCATCAAGATGATATACAAGGTCGTACTTCGTAAATGCTTTAATGACTACATTCCTCTTCGCAACAATATTCCGGTCTGTTTTGTAGCTCTGGGCAGCTATGGGCGCGAACAGCTCTGTGTACACAGCGATATCGACCTGATGATCGTATATGAAGAGTCCGAGGGATTCAATACCCAGCACATCATCGAAAAGTTCCTCTATCTGGTCTGGGATGCAGGCCTGAAGCTCGGTCACAGGGTACATGAACTCAAGGATCTCGAAGCGGCTTCAAATGAAGACATCACGATAAAAACCGCTCTGTCCGAATCCAGGCTGATCACGGGTTCGAACTTTTTATGGATGCGTACGACGCGCGAGCTCAACCGTATTCGCCACTTCGAGCAAAAAGAGTTTATTCTGGCCAAGATGGATGAGGCAGGCCACAGGAGGACAAAGTTCCCGACGTCTATGCAGCCCAATATCAAAGAGTCTGTAGGGGGCTTAAGGGATTCGAACCTTCTCTTCTGGATTCTTCATAGCCTTTATGGGGTCTCCAGCGTCAAAGACCTGAGCAGTTCGCTTTTTTCTGAAGAGGAGTATAAAGAGTACAGGGTAGCCTTAGAGCTTTTATACAGGGTCAGGTCTGCGCTTCATCTTATTGCCCATAAACAGCAAGACGTACTTGTCTTAGAGTATATTCCGGAGGTCACCAAAAAACTGGGCTTCAGTTCCCAGCGTATCCTGGTCACGAAAACGATGCAGGCAATGTGGACGATCAACCACTTTACGCAGATCTACACCTACAAACTGACCCGTCCCTTCATCTATGAAAAGAAGAATCTCTCTCTTTTACGCGGAAACAGGAAACACGATGGTTTTTATGAGCTTGACAACATGATCTTTGTCAGTTTTCACGCAAAGAGTATTAAACGCAGACAGTTCTTGACCTTTCTAGTCAGTCTTGAAGACAAGGAACTGCATTTTGATCCTTCGGTTTACAAACTGATAAACTCGCAAACGATGCAGGGCAGTCTCGATGCACAAGAGCATGACCTTATGCTAAAGCTCTATTCACGCCGCTACCTGCACTCCATTCTGCAGTTCTTTTTTGACGCCGGTATCCTTGCTCATATGATCCCTCCCTTTTCAAAGGTAATGTTTTTACCGCAGTTTGACGGATACCACACCCATCCCGTCGACATACACTCTATTATGTGTATCAAAGCACTTGAGAACATACAAGACCCTCTTGCCCTGGAACTCTATAAGAGTTTTTCCCATGAAGAGCGTACGCTCCTTCATATGACCACTCTGCTTCATGACACTGGAAAGGGACGTGTCCAAGACCACTCTTTGGTAGGAGCAAAACTCTTCCATGCTTATGCCGCCAAGTTCGATATATCACCTGAACTGATAGAGATCGGAACCCGCCTGATCAAACACCATATCGCCATGAGCCGTGTTGCTTTCAGGGAAGACTTTTATCACGAAAAGGTACTTTTTGCTTTTATCTCGAAGATTCAAGACGAACAGACCCTGAAACTTCTGTTCGTCCTCACCTATGCCGATATCAACGGGGTCAGTCTGCAGACGTACAACTCCTTCAATGCAAAACTTTTACGCGAACTCTATTATGCCTCCTTGGAGG
>CAXGZT010000074.1:0-11080 GCA_964014335.1 uncultured Campylobacterales bacterium
TTGGCTTCATGCACGCAAAAATCAGGCTGTACAAGGGCTGTCGGTTTATAGAACAGAGAGGCTATCTTAAACTCTATCTTCGGGAAACAGTTTTGCAGCAGCGCCAAAACCTCTTTGACCGTCTGTCCGCTGTCGACTATATCGTCAAGGATAAGAACTTTCTTTGCTTCTCGCAACTGGGGTATATTAAAGATCTCGCAGGAGTCGGATTTCTGCTCCCCCTCGTATAAGACGGAGTTGATGGCAAATAGACGTCTGTTATCTACCGCATGGGCATAAGCATGCCCCAGAGTCAGGCCGCCGCGGGCAATGGCCAGCAAACTGTCCGCCTTGAAATCTTTAGAGAGTTCCACCAGTCTTTTCGTATCAATTACAAATTCTTCATAGCTATAATATTTCATAAATAAGATTGTATCCGAAATTGTGATAAAATCATGTAAAAAAAGGGTGCCGGTGGAGGAGTACACACATTTCTTGGAGCAGAGTTTTTTAGGAAATACAGGTTTGCAATGGCTAATCTCATTCGGGATTCTTCTGTTTTTCATCTTTTTGCGGGGGCCCTTGGCCCATACTATTATCAGCCTCTTGCACAGAGTAAGCGGTAAGACAAAAAACACCCTGGATGATGCCATTGTTACCGCGGTAGAACCGCCTCTGCGCCTTCTCTTTATAGTACTCGGACTATACGGGATGCTGGCTTCATTAAGCCTGCCCGCTAAAGTGGATGCTTTCAACTCCCATTTCTTTCACTCGATGTTTGCCTTCATCATCTTTTGGTCGCTCTACCGTATTGTCGATATCTTCAGCCGTTTTGTCGACGAGTACCAGGAAAAACTTGCCAGCCGGTTTAGTGCCGACCTGGCCCTTTTTTTGATCAAGGGAGTCAAACTCGTCCTCCTTGTGATGGGGTTTGTCATCATCGTTCAGGAGTGGGGATATAACTTTACGGGTTTTCTCGCTTCTTTGGGTCTTGGCGGTCTCGCCTTTGCCCTTGCAGCCAAAGATACCGCGGCCAATCTCTTCGGCTCACTCGTTATCTTTTCCGACAAACCCTTTGACGTAGGCGACTGGATTCAGACCCCGAGCGTTGAGGGCACGGTAGAAAGCATCGGTATCCGTTCTACCCGCGTACGGACCTTTGCAAAAGCCCTTATCGCTGTTCCTAACGCAAGCCTGGCGAACAGCCCTATCACGAACTGGTCGCGCATGACGATGCGGCGTATCAAGATGACCGTCGGACTGACCTATAATACAAATTCGACTCAAATGCAAAACATCCTGACACAGGTCCGTCAGATGTTGGAAAAAGACCCCGATATCAACGATCAGACGATTTTAATCAATTTTACCGATTTTCAGGACTCGGCTCTGGGCATCTTCTGTTACTTTTTCACCAATACGACAAACTGGCAGGAGTACCTGATGGTCAGAGAACGTATCAACCTTTCTATCATGAAGATCGTTGAAGAGAACAGGGCAAGTTTTGCCTTTCCTTCCCAGTCGGTCTATATTGAAACCCTTCCCGATATTCCGGTACAACGGGCGGAAGCGCAATAATTAATAGTTCCCGCTCTTGACTATGAATAGTTTTTTGCTACAATATAGCTATGTTTTGAAATTACGAAGGAGTTTTTATGAAAAAAATTTTTGGACCAGTACTATTGGCAGCAAGTTTGGCCGCTACATTTACAGCCTGTTCAGACAAAAGCGCCGCGCCTGATGAAGCAGTCACCTTCCGTTGCGAACAAGCCGGCGTACCCGCACCCAAATGGACATGTAGTCCCGAAGCTGCGATGGAAGGAGCCGTTACCGATGTAGGTTCTGCTCCTCTTAGTAAACTGGGTTCAGGTTTTTCTCGCCGTGAAGCCCTGGCCAATGCGCGTTCCAGTCTTGCACAGCAGATGGAAACATTGGTCAAAGACAAGGTGGAGACCTTTGCCCGCTCCACCGGCGTTGGCGGAAACGAAGTAGCCGACAAGGTCTCGACTCAGGTCTCTAAACAGGTCGCAAAAGTGACCCTAAAGGGTTCCAAACAGCTCGATTATTGGCAAAACCCTAAGACTCAAGAGATCTATATCCTTGTCGGTCTGAATGAAAACGCGATGAACGAGGAGATCAAAAACAGGGTGAGGACATCGTATAAGAACGATGAGGCACTTTGGCAGCAGTTTCAAGCCAAGAATGCACTCGAGGGTCTTGAAAAAGAGTTTCCGACGGACTAAGTGACTCCCAGAGCAGGAAACCCTGCTCTATCATTTCTTTTTCATATCTATAGCTAAGGACACTGCCTTGCCTTTAGCTCTTGATATAGAGGACCCTCATGTATAAATATATATTCTCTTTGTGCTTAACTCTTGTTTTCATCTGCGGATGCAGCAGCAAAACGCCTGTCATAGAACCGGCATGGATAAACAAACCGAATCTACACGGCAAGATCGGCGCTGTCGGCAGTTCAAAACCCCAATTCAAAGGTAAAACACACCAGAGGCGTGTGGCAATCTCTCGCGCCCTGGACGAGCTGGCACAACAAAGCGGCGTCAACATAGACACAAGGACTGCTCGAAGAGACAGGCGTATAGGCTCTCAAGGCCGCTCTTCAACCGAGGTCTTTACCCTGCAGACCAGCAACAATAAAACGGTTCAAGCCCATATCGAAGAGATATGGACGGACCCCAGAACGAAAGAGATGTATATATGGCTAGTCGTCGATTAATTTTAGTTTTTCTTCCTCTTCTTTTAAATGCCGAGGGGAGTTTTGATGAGTATAAAGAGCGTCAGAACAAGAGTTTCAAACAAGACAGAGTCAAGTTCATTGATTACAGAAAAGAAGAAGAGCAGGCCTTTAAAAGCTACCGGTTAAAAGAGCAGAAAGCTATCGCAGCCTACAAAGAAAAACTAAAAGCATTCTGGCCTGAGGCTGACCTGGGAAATGAGAAAAAACTCGTCAACTATTCCAAGGATCTTCATACCAAAACTGTTATCGATTTCAAAAACAATGAGGTCACTGTCTCGCAGATATCGCCGGCAAAAAAAATATCTGAAGAGGAGTTAGTTGAAAAACTGAACAGAACCCTGAGTCTTGACAATAAGAAAGCCTTCAAGGAGAGTGGACTCGAACAGGAGATTGACCGGATAAGCCGGGAGTCGAAATATGTCAAAAAAGCCAGCCTTGACAGACAGCCCCTTCTTCCCCTGGTCTCAAAAAAGAGAAGTGTCAAGAGAGAGGATATCACCTTCGTTAAAAAGGGAAACCTCTATCAAGCCAGATATAAACTCCCCAAGGATGCAACCTATCAACGCTCATTTAATTATCTTGTCTCTGCAAAGTCCAATGCCCGGCGTTTTAATCTTCAGGCACAATGGCTTCTGGCTATCATGCATTCCGAAAGCAGCTTTAACCCTATGGCGCGTTCCTGGGTTCCGGCTTACGGCCTTATGCAGATCGTTCCGCGAACCGCGGGCATAGACGCCTACCAATTCTTATATAAAAAGCGCCGGCTTCTTTCTGCCTCCTACCTTTATAACACGCGCAACAATATAGAGACAGGCTCTGCCTATTTTCATATCCTCTATTACAAATACCTCTCTTCAATCAAGAATCCGACCAGCCGTCTATATTGTGCGATCGCCGGGTACAACACCGGGGCGGGAAACGTCGCAAGAGCCTTTGTCGGGACAAACAGTGTCAAACAAGCCTCCTCCGTTATCAATAGGATGTCTCCCGAAGAGGTTTACGCTCACCTCCTGCAAAACCTCAAATATGATGAACCGAAACATTATCTCAGACGCGTACGTGCACGAAGTATGAAATATAAAGAGCTTTATAGGTTATAATTACATAATTATTTAGCACAGAAAGCACCATTTATGAAAAAACTAGCCATCATCGGCCGTCCTAATGTCGGAAAGTCCTCCCTCTTCAACCGCCTGCTAAAAGAGCGTGATGCCATCACCTCGGATCAGGCGGGTACGACACGTGACGTTAAAAAACGTATCGCCAAGATTCTTGACAGAGAGGTTCAGATCCTCGATACGGGAGGACTTGACAAGGGATGCGAACTCTTTGACAAGATCAAAGAAAAAGCGATCAAGGCAGCCTATGAGGCTGATATCATCCTTTATATGGCGGACGGGAAAACCATTCCCAATGATGAGGACAAGAAGTTCTTTTACGAACTTCAAGCCATGGGAAAAGCCATTGCCCTTGTCGTCAACAAAATCGATAATGACAAAATGAACGAGCGTCTTTGGGACTATTATGAGTTCGGTACGGACACCGTCTTCGGCATATCCGTCGCACACAATCGAAATACCATAAAACTTGTCGAATGGATACATGAGCAACTTCCCGAAAAAGACGCAGAAGAAGAGTCCGACATCGAGATTTCCGGTGAACTCCTGGAGCCCGAGGGTGAAGACGAAAATGCCTATTTGGACGAATGGGACGAGCAAGAGGAGAGAGAAGAGGACAAGACGGTCTTTGAAGAGAATGATAACACCCGGTTTTACGACCCTGAACGCCTTAATCAGGTCAAGGTTGCCATCATCGGACGTGTAAATGTCGGTAAGTCTTCCCTTCTGAATGCACTCATCGGTGAGGACCGTTCCGTCGTATCATCGGTAGCGGGAACGACGATTGACCCTATAGACGAGATGATAGAAGTCGGTGACAAGAAGGTCACCTTTGTCGACACGGCAGGACTCCGACGTCGCGGTAAAATCGTCGGTATCGAAAAATTTGCTCTAAACCGAACGAAAGAGATGCTCAAGGATGCGGACGTAGCGCTTCTTGTCTTGGATGCTTCGGAGCCCTTCAAAGACCTTGACGAAAAAATCGCCGGACTTGTCGATGAGAACCGCCTGGGCTGTATTATCGTCCTTAACAAATGGGATCTGACGGATAAAGACTTTGAGAAATTTACGCAAAAGGTCCGAAGCCGTTTCAAGTTCTTGCATTATGCTCCTATCATCACCGTCTCCGCTCTAACCAACAGACGTGTCAACAAGATCATGGATAAGATCCTGGAAATTAATGAGAACTACTCCCAACGTATCGGGACTTCCAAACTGAACCGTGTGATCGAATTGGCTCAGCGCCGCCATCACCTCCCGTCCGTCAAGGGTAAGACGATCCGTCTCTATTATGTGACCCAGTATGATATCCGTCCGCCGCGTATCGCCCTCGTGATGAACAGACCCGAAGGCCTGCACTTTACCTACAGGCGCTACCTTACAAACAAGCTGCGTGAAGCCTTTAACTTTGAGGGAACCCCTGTACTCTTTCATGCGCGAAGCAAGAAACAGAAGACGACGATCTCGGATGAGCCCGAGTTCCTGGAAGACAAGTTCGGTGAGACTGTTTCGGAAGAAGAGATGCATGAGATGTATGAAGATGAAGAGTTTGAATCTGAATTCGAAGAGAACATGGAAAAAGACAATAAACATAAAGACGATGATATGGACGAAGGCTTTGTAGATATTGATTAAATCATAGAAGATTTAATCTTATCAGAAACTTCGGCTTTTGCCGACCGCTTTCTCTAGTTTTGTCGACATCGATTAGCCAAGCTAATCTAGTCTCCAAAACTTCATAACTACTCTTTACTTAAACATTAAACACGTATATCAATCGTTGGTACAATCAATAACGCTTGTCATAAAAACCCTAAAAGGGTTTGACGATCACCATCGCGGCGATCAAAAGCAGAAGAATAGTCGGTGCCTCGTTATAGAAACGAAAGTACTTTCCGCTTTTATCGCATTCGTCTACCAGAAGCTTTTTATAGAAGTGCCCCATCGAGAAAAAGTAGGCGATCAATACCGCTGCAAGAGTAAGCTTGGCATGCAGCCATCCTCCGCTTTGAAATAATCCGGGATTGAGAACTATCATGATGATGCCCGAGATCAGAGTCGCCCAGAACGCCGGCACGCCGATGGCGTAATAGATCTTTCTTTCCATCACCTTGACGACCTTCACAAAGTCTGCGTTTTCCCTGTTCTCCGCATGATACACGAACAGGCGCGGCATGTAAAAAAGCACGGCAAACCACGCAACCATCGACACCACATGAAACCATTTTATCCAATCATAATATTCCATTAAAATCCTTTTGAGAACCAAATAATAAAGAATAACCGCTGCAGCCTCAGTGCCCTGTACAACTTCCATCGTTTTCCTTATCTATTCAGCATGCATTATACGATAATAAACTATAATTTCGGGAATAATCAAGAAGGATTTTTTGTGAAAGTATTAGCAGGTATACAACCCTCTGGCGATCTACACATCGGAAACTATTTCGGTTCGATAAAAAAGATGATAGAGCGTCAGGAGAGTGACAGTGTTTATGCCTTTATTGCCAATTATCACGCGATGACGACGGTAAGCGAGGGAGAGCGTTTGGCGAGTCTTACCATGCAAGCGGCCACCGACTTCCTGGCCCTGGGCATAGACCCTCAAAAGACGATGTTCTGGGTGCAGTCTGATGTCAAGGAAGTCCTGGAACTCTACTGGGTACTTTCGCAACTGACCCCTATGGGTTTTTTAGAACGTGCTCACAGCTATAAGGACAAGGTAGCCAAGGGGATCAATGCCAACCACTCCCTCTTCTCCTATCCCGTTCTGATGGCGGCTGACATCCTGCTTTTTGATTCGGAGACGATTCCTGTCGGAAAGGACCAGATCCAGCATGTAGAGATCGCCAGAGATATCGCCGTGCGTTTCAACAACGAATACGGGGAGGTCTTTCATCTTCCGCAGCACCAGGTCGAAGCCGAAGTCGCGACAGTCCCGGGTATCGACGGTGCCAAAATGTCCAAGTCTTATGGCAATACCATCAATATCTTCGGCGAAGAGAAGAAAATACAGAAGACGATCAAAAAGATCGTTACCGATACGACCGCGCTGGAAGAACCCAAAGAGTATGAGAGCTGTAATATCTATGCCCTTGCCAAGCTCTTTTTAGACGAGAACGGCCTCGAAGCTTTTCAAGAGAGATACAGGACTCCGGGAGAAGGGTACGGACATTTCAAACTCTATCTTCATGATGTGATGTGGGAATACTTCAGACCTTACAGGGAAAAACGCGAATATTATGCCTCCCATCAAGATGAAGTACGTGATATATTGCGTTCAGGAGCCGACAAGGCCCGTCAGCTCGCCTCGGAAAAGATGGAAATCATTCGTTCAAAAACGGGTATAACTTACTAAATTCTAAAACTGCAGGCCTAGCCTGTAATCTCATCTTAGCCCTAATCTTTCTTTAGTACAATTCGGAAATTTTATTTATAGGATATCTAATGTTTCAAGTAAGTGTAGCTCAACAGTGTGGCTGTTTTAGAAGAAGCGGGAAAGCGGCTTCAGAAGATTTTGACAATAAAGACGATGCACTGATGCATGCAACACAGATGGTTAATACCATGAACAGCGAGTTTTGTAAAAAACACAAATTCAATGTCGTAGAAGACGGAAACAACTTTGTGATCGTAATGGGTGCGGGAAGATAATACCCTCTCTAAAAGAATCGTGGGAATGAGTAGCCCTAACAATATCTCTTGCGACTACTCCGCCCAGGACCGGAAATCTGGTTCTAGCGGTGCAGGTCCAACCAAACCATAAGCCCTTTTTGAGCATGAAGACGGTTTTCTGCTTCTTCAAAGATAAGACTTCTCGGCCCTTCTAAAAGTTCCTCGCTCACCTCTTGTCCGCGATATGCCGGAAGACAGTGTAAAAAGACAGCCTTCTCTTGGCCCAGACTCATCATCTCCTCATCAACCATATATCCGGAAAATGCTTTTACTCTTGCTTCTTTTTCATCTTCTTGCCCCATGGAGGCCCAGGTGTCTGTCGTGACAACGTTTGCACCTTTCGCGGCTTCTTTCGGATCGTTGGTCACAAAGATTTTCCCCCCGCTTAACTTGCAAAACTCTAAGGCGTCTTTCATGACGCCTTCATCAACTTCGTAGCCTTTCGGTGTCGCTATACGCAGTTCAAAGCCGAGCTTGGAGGCCAACATCATCCATGAGTGTGTCATATTGTTCCCGTCGCCGACGTAAGCGACAACAGGCTCTTTATCCATCCCGTGTTCAATCATCGTCATATAGTCTGCAAGAAGCTGTACGGGATGGTATGAGTCCGTCAGACCGTTTATCACGGGTACAGACGAGTATGAAGCAAACTCTTCTAGACGAGAGTGTTCGAAGGTACGGATCATGATCATATCTGTCATACTCGAGATCACGCGCGCAGTGTCTTTAACCGGTTCACCCCGTCCGAGCTGAATATCCTTGTTTGACAGGAAGAGGCCGTGTCCCCCCAACTGAAAGATGCCAGACTCAAAGCTGACTCGCGTACGCGTTGAGCTTTTTTCAAATATCATCGAAAGTGTTTGCCCCTTTAAATAAGGGGGTTGCGCCTTTGCCTTAAACTCTTTTTTGACCTTTAGACCCAGGTCAACGATCTCTAAAATCTCTTCTTTTGTATAATCTTTTAATGTTAAAAAATGTCTCACAAAATACCTCTATTTTTCTCTTAATTTCAAAATCTCATCGCAGCTCATGACATGTCCTATGTGAAAGCCCTGGACATATTCAATACCGATCTCTTTTACGATCTCAAGCAGTTCATCGCTGCTGACGAACTCGGCAATAACTTCGATCCCAAGGTTATTGGCAAAACTGTAGATACCCTCAACAACCTGGCGGTCCTGGGGATTGCAATGCATATGTTCGATCAACGAACCGTCTATCTTGATGTAGTCAGGTTGGATCTTTGTCAGATATGCGAAATTGGAGTATCCTGTACCGAAGTCGTCTATAGCGACTTTGAAGCCTGCTATTTTTATCTCTTCTATGATTCTAATATAGTTTTCTTTAAGCAATTCTTCGGATTCTACCAACTCTATCACAATCGATTGCGGCGGAATGGAATATTTTTTTGACTTGGCTATAAGATAATCGAGCATATCTTCATCAAGATCATCCCGTGTCATGTTGATGGAAAGGTCTATCATGCACTTCGTGTAGCTTGAAAAGCTCTGATCAATGACGAGTTTCGTCAACTCCTTCTCGTGCCCCGAGTTTTGCAAGACCCCGAGGAACTCTGCCGGAGAGATCATGATCTCTTTGCTCTTGTCATACATACGTATCAAGACTTCATACTTTACGACTTTTTGAGTACTTGCAGAAGCGATAGGCTGAAAATGTACGGCAAAAAGGCCCTCTTCAAAGGCTGAAGCAATTTTCTTGACCCATTCCAGGTTTGCCTTATGCCGCTTTTCCAAGAGAGCATCCTCGTCATAATACGCAAAGCGTTTATGTGTTCGTATCGCATAACGCGAGGCAATCTCCGCACGCGTCAAGAGCGAGGACTGCGAATATTCCGCATCCGAATTGGCAATACCGAAGGTAAAGGAGAGAGGCATGTCAATCCCCTCATGCTCGATGATATAGAACTCTTTCAGTTTCATGATTAGCAGATTAATATACTCTGCATGCGAACAGATCAGGACGAACTCGTCCGAGCCCATTCTAAAGACGCTGGTCTCAAGATGCTTATCCGAACTGATGGAACCTGCGATCTCCAAGAGCAGTTGCGCCGTCTCTTTAAGATAAAAGTCCCCTACGCTTTGGCCGAAACTGTCATTGATATGCGAAAAGTTGTGGATATCAATGTAAATGATCGTGAAGGTATGGCCCGAAGCCTGCATCCTCGCCATCTGTTCTACAAGCTTGTTACGGTTCGGTATATCGGTCAGCTGATCAATCTCATAGGTGTCTCTTATGATACCTATCTGCTCATTTATCTTTTTATTAAAAGCGAAGAGCGTCCTGTAGATCGTACCCAGTTCACTTTTCGACTGCATCAGAAGCACCTGGTCTTTTCGCTGCGGCTCCTCTTTCTCTTTAAGGAAGTCCAAGAGGGTTCGAAGCGCTTGTTTGATATCCATAAAAATAAACCAGGCGATTATCAAGACCAGGGCCAGAGGTATGATAAGCAGTATGACATTCCTGTTGAACTTCTCATCATCGGCTTCTATCTGTTTTTCTATCTTCTCTTTTACCGTAGAGCCATTGAGCTTTTCAACCGACTTGAGGTCATCCATATAGGTGTCGTAATACCTCAGCCAAAGCTTTATATCAATTCCGCTTACCTTCTCTCCGACCTGAGATTTGAGCTCTTCTAGCATTTGATTGAGTTGTATAAAAGAGGAGGTGGAGTAAAGTTTATAATAGGCCTGGATCACGGAAGGTTCGGCAAAGGTCTTGAAGCGGTCCAGATAAGTCTGCGACTTCGCGTCTTGCGTTGTAATAAGGTCATACCAGAGCTGATCAAACTCCTCTTCCCTTCCTACGGCAACCTGCACCAGGGACTGCTGTAGGGCTGTGTACTCGATAGCAGAGATCAGGTTGAAGTAGGCATTAAAATCGTTAGACTCGATCCTGGCTGTCATCAGAGCCATAAGGTCGATAAAGTGTTTAATCAAAGAGTCCGTATAATAGCGTACGATCTCATCGCCTTCTATGCTTCCCTTGTCTATCTCATCGCGCATCTGAAGAAGTGTAGCTATCTCATTTGTCAGAAGAGTGATCTTGGCGTTTATTTTTTTACTGGGGATGTCGGCAAGCTTCTTACGGCAAGAGTTAAACATCACTAAAAGAGAATCCGTCTGCAGACGAATCTCTTCCAGACTTTTTTTATCGTGCCCGTGTTCCGCGATAGCGATAGAATAGGCACGCTCTTTTTGAAGGCTGAAAAGAATAGTGTTGACTTTTTGAGCCGTTTCAAAGGCAAAGAGTATCTTTTGTGTTTTCTCGTTTTGTTCCAGACTGTCCTTTAGGTAGGCAATATTCCAAAAAAGCACCCCGGAGATCAAAAAGATGATCAGAAAAGCAACTTTGATCTTGACGCTGAAGCGGCTTAAAAAATAGAGAATCAACTGAATCATATGTTTATCTTACCCTTGGGAGCCCAATATCTCCGCGACTTCTTTGGCATGATATGAGATGATTATACTGGCACCTGCACGTTTAAAACCTATCATCGTCTCCATCATCACGCGCTCATAATCGATAAGACCCT
>CAXGZT010000075.1:0-10909 GCA_964014335.1 uncultured Campylobacterales bacterium
CTGTAATCTGTCGAGCAGGAGGGTGCGGTTTGCCAGGCCCGTCACTGGGGCGTGGAAAGCCTGCTTCGAGATCTGCTCCTGCGTCTTTTTCTGGTCGCTGATGTCGAGTGACTGCTGCATATAGTGCGTGATATCACCCCCGAAGTCTTTGATGCTGGAGATAGAGGCCAGGACGGTGAAGAGCTCGCCGTTTTTTCTTCTGTTTATCAATTCGCCTTTCCATGACCCCTCTTCTTCAAGGCTTTTCCAAAGCTTTTTATAAAAAGCCTTGTCATGCCTTCCCGATTTGACAAAGTTCGGGTTCTTTCCGAGTATCTCATTCTCGCTATATCCCGTAAGAACGCAGTATGCTTTGTTGACCTTGATGATCTTGTGCTCTGTATCGGTTATTATCATGGCTTCTTGTGTCTCAAAGGCTGCCGCCGCGATACGAAGTTCATTAAGGTACCTCTCTTCGGTCGTCTCCGCTTGAATTGACTCAAGCGCATGAGAGATATCATCGCATATCTTTTGCAGGAGGATGATCATCTGATGGTCAAAACAGCCGGTGCTTGCACTGTAGACGGTAAGGACGGCCTTCACCTCAGTGCCCAGTTTGATCAAAAAGGCGGAGTCGCTCTTCAGGCCGCTTTTGAGCGCAAGAGTGTTGTTCTTGTTCTTCTCTTTTGAGAGGTCGTTGTTGACGACGGTCTTGCTCTGAAGGTAGGCCTTGGCCGATGAACTCATATGCTGCGGGGCGGTACTGTGAAAGCTCTCGTCCAGAAAGGACGCATTGCCGAAAGAGGCAAGGGGCTCGATACTTCTGGAGTTCGAAGAGTACTCTCCTATCCAGGCAAAACTGAATCCGGCGATTTGGACGATCTCCCGGCAGGCCTTTTGATAGATATATTTCGCGTCGTGTATATCTTGGGAAAGATGGGAGGTCCTGGAGATAAGGGTGTAGAGCTGCTCGATCTTTTGCTGGTGCTTAGCTCTTTTTCTCTTCTCCTTCATATAGGAGACGAGATGAAAAAGGAGCATGAAGAGGGTCAGGCCTGCCAGGGTCAAAAACGCGTAGTCTATGTATATTCTCTGTGTTATAAGTTCGTCCAGCTGCTCGATACCTCTGTTCAGCAGCTGGATAATAAGGCTCTTCTCCTCGGAGGGAGCGTCCGAAGAAGCGCCGGCATAATAAAACGAGCCGGCCAGAGCAAAGATGAGAGTGAGTAAAAACTGTATGAAAAACTTAAATGACATATCGCTCCAAGAGTAAGTACGGGGGTAGTCTATCACAACTAAGATGTTTTTCGTATATAACGGGGGATCTCTTTGCCTGCGGCAAAGGCAGGCTCTGCTCCCAAAAAGATTTGGGCTTAGGGCCTTTATAATGGTATAATTCCATATTAGTGTTACACCTTCCTTTCAATCTTGGGGACGACTTGGCTTCGACTGGAGTGGTTTCGGGATTAGGTTGCATGTCGGACTGAGCACTTCCGTTACGCGGCTCAACTTGCTTAAACGCAAACAACACTAATTATCGCCCAGCTTACGCAGTAGCTTAAGTTTTACCCCCTCTTTAACTAGAGGACGGGCTGCTTCACTTGTGGATTCTAAATAAGCAAGATCTTGAAGTATAACCCTTCATTTAGATATATTCGGTGTCTGTCTCAGCACCGGATGAATTTTTGAGGCTCGTTCTGTGTAGCTTTGCAGGTTGTGTGAAGCAGGATTAAATCAAACAACCTTTCTAAACATGTAGACGCCTCTTTCTATCCATTTTAGGACTGCGGTTCGATCCCGCACGTCTCCACCAACTTTACAATCCACAGAAATCTGATTTAATCCATTTAAACCCTATAAATAGGCAATAATACCTAGTTTTTTAACTAGATACAGTCCATTGTTATCCAGTGGCTTCTAGTGCAATCCAATTATTTTAGGGGTCTTTTTGATTTTATTTTAATAATTTCAAGAAAAGACCCCTAAAGTATAGGAGAAATATTATGGCCAGAACAGTTATACCGCTTAGCGCTATAGAGATTAAGAAGGCTAAACCAAGGTAAAGAGGTCATTACCCATACTGATTCAGCAAGCGTTCCGGGATGGATAGGAGCGGGATATGCTATAATTGATCCAACGACTGGTGAGGGTGCTTATAAGATTTCTGGCGGGAGTAATGGGGGATTTTTAACAGCTGGAAATTACATTTTACAGTTTTTAGCATTTGCAGTTAATAAGAGTGAAGTTGCTGCTATATTGCTAGGGCTCTCAAAACATATAGTAAGTTTATTAGAACAGATAGGAAGGAAGATCCTAGTAGCTTCTTTAGCAATTAATTTAATTGATTTAGTTTTAAGCTGTCCAAATAATATAATTCCAGTAGTTATCACTTACGTTACTCTTACATTGATGTTACTTGTAATGACTACTTTCACCGCAATTTTAAATCCAATTGCTGGTCTAGCTATGGGTGTCGCAGCTGGCTTTATGGCCAATGAAGCATCACGGAGGATAAAACAGCAATGCTAAAAAATATTGAACTTGAATATAATCATAGGTTGGAAAAAAAATATTTGTATAAATATTTTTTAACCTTTGTTTTTTTATGTGTTAGTATTTCTTTAATATACCCATTGAATTTATATTTAAAAACTTCTTTTTTTATTTGTGGGAGTTTATTAGTTGTCTATGTTGTTTTTTCTTTATATGATATCCAAAGGATGAAAAAGTGGAAAAGTATTGAAATCGATATTATAGAAAAAAAAATACTTTATAGGAATATCATATCCAGATTTAGAGCAGAGAAATATATCCCATATATCAAATACAAATTTATTTTTGATGGTCATGAATATGTGTCTTCAAGTATTGCATATGATGATGAATGCATTTCTCAAGAAATAATTTTAAGTTATCCTTATGAAAGAGAAAACAATCCTCCTCCATATGAATTGTTGGACAACATAACTAAGTTAGATACAGCTTTTGTTAATCCAAACAAGCCTACAGAGTCATTTTTAATAACATCAATATCAAATTCAAGAAAAAATTATTTAATATTGATGTTTCTTTCTGGAATCATCCTTCTTTATTTAGCCTAGAAATTAGGGTCAGGTCATCAATCTTCAATAATCAGATTATTATGATAGGATAGTTTTCATAAAAAATGAGGTTGGAAGCATGGCAAGAAGACCAAGGGTAGATTTAGCGGGGTATCATCATATAATGAACCGTGGTGTAGCACGGGGGAATGTTTATAACTGTAGATCAGACAAAGATAAGTTTTTAGAGATATTGTGTAAGGCATGTAAAGAGTATAAAGCTAATGTCCATGATTATTGTTTGATGGATAATCATTATCACCTTCTCATTGAAACCAAACAAGAGAACCTTTCTTTATTAATGCGTCAAATCAATAGTAATTATGCTAGTTATTTTAATAAGAAATATAAACGAGTAGGCCACCTATGGCAAGGAAGATATAAGTCATGGTATATTGTACAAGATGAATATTTATATATGCTGTTACGTTATATAGAGTTTAATCCTATAAAAGCTAAGATGACATCGTGTGTTGGTGAATATGAGCACTCTTTAGCGCATTCAATTATAAATAATAAATTCATCCCTTGTGTTGAACATTCAATGCTCATTAAAGAGTTTACATCAGAAACTATGGTGGACTTTTTAGGATTACAATTGAGTGAAGATGAGCTGGCAAGATTAGAAAACGAACAAAAACGTATAATTACAGTAGAAGAAGAAAAGCTGTCTATATCAAAGAGTAAACCTCTGGATGAACACTTTTATGAGTGTGAATTAAAAGAAGCTCGAAATGATGCTATGTTAGATGCCTATAGAGATGGGTATACTCAATCTTCAATAGCCAAATATCTAGGTGTTTCAGCTGGATTAGTGTCAATGATAATAAAGGAAAAAATTGAAGATTGATGACCTGACCCTAATTTTGTGGTTATACTTCTAAGTAATATGAAAAAGCAAACAAATACATATCACAAATCTTTTCTTTTGCCACAACCACGACTGCTTTTCAAGTTATTTGGAATTAAACACCCTGAACGAATGCTTTATAGTTGGTTCCAGAGTTTTGCAGAGGGCAAACCTTTGATTATGGATCATAAGACATTTAATAATGCATTGAGTGGTAAGAGAAAACCACAAAAGAAGACTTTAAAGAAGATTTTTGATGCTTTTCCTTCTTTGATGCAAAATAAATATTTTAAAAACATTTTATATCAAAACAAGAACTTTAGTGCTGATGTGGGTGAATGGGAAATGATGATTGAATCATTCCGTACAGCCTCTGAACCTTATGCTGATACAGCTTTCCCTTTTTTTCAAAAGAAGCTATTAGAGATAATTAAGATTGAAGAAAAGATGCATAGCGAAGGGGAAACTATTACTGAATTTGAAGAGATGGTGGCAATCTTTTCAAATAATGATTTTATTCAGAAGTTCTTATCTGATGAAGATAACCAAAAATTAAACAACTCAACTATAAATAAGCAAGAGTTTGAGCAAGTTATGGTTCAAGTCGTATGTAAAATTACTCTTTATTGTGGGGCATATGCAGATGCTGAATATTGTTATGGTTTTAAGGATCACGAAGATATCAATAATCAAACAAAAAAACTTGGGAAAGTTTCTTTGTTGCAAGTTCTCTTGCCTGAATGGGAAAACGATAAATTAATAAATCCTGTTGAGAAGCTTTTTAGAAAATGGAAAAAGAACTTTAAGCAACCTTACTCTTTTATGCAACAGTTTATTAGTGTATCAACTAATGGAGATAGTGATCTTCTTCGAGAGTCACAAAAAACAAAGTTCAAGCAGTGGAGAAGAGGCGAAAAAGTTGCCAACTATGAAGAGATATTAAATATTATAAAAGGGATAAGTCCTGAATCAGACAATATTGATGATTATTCACATAATATTATTATGATTTATCATGTGTCTTTGTTTTGTTTAAACTTTTTTAAGCACTTACGTGAGATTAATACTAGAGTAACAAGTCTATTTAGAACAGACAAAGAAGTAGTTGAGTGGATGCATGAAAATTACAATAAGTTTTTTGATGAAGCATATACCGATATTGAAACGTACTATGAGAGTGCCTAAGCACTCTTTTATTCTTCATCATTTCCAATATAATCATCATTATTTGGATTATGTATATCCGCCCAATCATCGATATCGGCATCGTTGTTAGGATTGTTAATGTCCGACCATGTGTCTAGCTCTTCTTGTGTCATATTTTGACTCCTTTTTGTTTTAGTACGAGAAAATTATATTCCATTCATAGAATAAGCACTAGGGGAACTTTTTTTGGAAAAGTTCTATTACCTATGTGTTGAATGTAAATAAGTTAAGTAGTCTTGAATAGTATTTTGTAAACTCAGTATTGACATATTATAACTATTTACTTCAATTGATTTATAGTCTGGTCTCGAGGCCTTTTCTGGGATATAAAATCCATAGGTATTGATTGCTTGCTCAGCTTTCTCTTTTAAATTATTCTCAATAGCAAGCTCTATCGCATTGTCAATATTGCCTTTGATCTCGTCGTCATTTGAATTTTCTACTCCATCAAGTCTTAGTGCCTTCCAATAAGCGTATCTAAAAGAAAATAAATATCTGTGACGAATGTACTCAGATATTTCATCTTAGTCTAAAATTATAGGTCTCGCATCAAATACGAAACTATCTTTCTTACTCTTCTTATTAAACTTTAGACTAAATGTCGAAGAAGTACTCTTTCTCACTTTTTTTCTTTTTCCTAACTAAATAGAGTATTATTCCAATATATGAGAAAAAGGACAGTGAACCTGTTATGAAAAAAAATGAGATTGATGAGGCAATTCAGGAGTTCATGCATCCAACGGTCTTTACCGGGGTAAAGCCTCTGTTCCTAGTAGCCGAAGAGTTGGCTACGAAAGAGCGTACGGGAGATATCATCGATGCGGTCTGGGTCTATTGGGATGATGAAAACAGGGGTGAGTTCAGTTATATCACCAAGTTTGCTGTCAAAGGGGAGATTGTAGACCGCGGTTATTACAGTAGCGAAGAGAAGGAACCGTTTAAGGGTCGACTCGCCCTGCCTGAGAGGGGTAATCTCGAGAAAATGATTTTACACCGTGAAATAAAACAAGAGATCGAAGAGGTAAAAGCTCAACGGAATGCGCTTGTAAACTCTGTCCAGAAGGATTTTGAGAGTCTAGGCGAAATAGTGGAACGGGGGGAGGAGGTCTCTCTTTTTAAAAAGGGGTATGGGGAGTGGACTGAACCGTTTTACGAAATACGTATTGATGCTCCATACGCAATAATCCAGACAGAAGAGAGTGGTCTCGGCGATGGAGAGTATAGGCTTAAACACCCCAAGACCGGTCTGATCAGGAAGTATTCAATCGAGAAAGAGTTTTATGCTTATATCGTAGGCGGCAAAGCGGATATAGCGGGTTTGCAATTAAAAGACGAAAGCTACAAGAAAAAGATCGAGGGAATGCAAGACGAAGCGAGAAAAGTCTTGGCAAGCATAGAGTGGCTCTCTCTTAAAGATCCTCGTATCAAATCGATCAAAGAAAAACTGCCGAGGCATCCTTTTGAGGATTATTTCAACTACGTTAAAAAAGGGGAGGAACGCAAACTCCAGGCGCCTGAAAATCTGATCAAAGCACTTGAGATCATGATTGAAAAGCATATGCCTAAGCTCAAAGGTCCCATGGGAGTTCACTATATCCCGATTGACAACCTTCTGTATCTGTTTCATGAGATCATACCCAGGGCCGATGCGCTCCTCGCCTTGGAAGCCTGTGATATCATTCATGAGCCTTCTGCTCTACTACTCGGTTTTGACGGAAAACGTGAACTTCCGCCCAAGTTTCTGGTCCCGGTGACCCATGTCGCTTATGCGTACAGGAGGTTTCCGGGTTTTATTGAGGCCTGTGAACGTTACCTTGGCGAAAGTGGAACTTCATCGTGACCCGTGACAACTCAGATGACTTCCGTGAGCTTATTCAAAGACTAAAAGTACTAGTTGCTTAAATAAATACCACATAAAGAGTATTAGAGTATAGTCTCGCTTATGAAACAGACAAATGAGCTCATTACCAAAGACATCAAACAACTGATCTTTCAAATCGCCGTTCCTTCGAGTATAGGGATGTTTTTCAACACTATGTATAACGTAGTCGATACCTTTTATATCGGCCAAATATCCACCGAAGCTATCTCCGCACTGACCTACAGTTTCATGATCTTTTTCATGCTTTTGTCCATAAGTTTTGGACTCTCATCTGCCATCACGGCCTATGTAGGCGGGGCACTGGGGAAACACAAGAGAAATATGGCGCGGATCTATGCATCCAACGGCATAAGTCTGTTTATGCTTATTGCCTTTATCCTGTCCCTTGTCGGCTTTGTGCTTTTAGAAGATATCTTTGTCTTAATGGGGGCATCGGGTAAGGTCTTGGAGCATGCACTTGAATATACCTATATCATACTTCTGGGCATTGCCCCTATGCTTATAGGTCTGGGTGCAAACGCGGTCTTGATAGCCCTTGGAGACACAAAAAGCTACAGAAATATTTTGATAGTCGGGTTTATCTTGAATGTCATTCTTGATCCGCTGTTTATCTACGGTCTTTATTTCATACCGGCACTTGGAATCAGCGGGGTTGCTCTTGCTACCGTCTTGATCCAGTGCATTACCCTGACGTATATGCTCTCTAAACTGTATAAGACAGAGCTTTTTGCATCATCACTGTTTTTCAGATCCACTCCGAATGTTAAAGCTTTTAAAGATCTGACGAGACAGGCTGTTCCTGCCAGTATAAACATGTTCTTGATGTCTTTTGGGAGTATTATTACTACCTACTTTGTGTCCACCTATGGGTTCAAGGCGGTTGCTGCTTTCGGGATAGGATATAGGGTCGAGCAGATCATCCTGCTTCCGATGCTCGGCCTAAATACGGCCGTTATGTCTATAGTGTCAAATAACTTCGGTGCGAAAAACTTCGACAGGATAGATGAGGTTATACATAAGGCCTTGAAGTACGGGTATATCATGAGTGCCGTCGGGGTCGTCCTAATAGCACTCTTCGGCAGGAGTATGATCATGGTGTTTGATACAGATACCCAGGTCGTGGATACCGCATACATCTATATCATATTCGAGAGTTTTATCTTTTTTTCATTTATAACACTGTTTATAGCCAACTCTACGCTCCAAGGCATCAAAAATCCGTTTATGATACCGTATATCGGTTTTTACAGACAGATATTTATGCCGCTTATACTCTTCTCTTTAGTGGTGCATATCTTTGATCTCTCCATTGTATACTTATGGATAAGTATGTTTATTATTATCTCCAGCGCGGCAGTTTATATGAAACACTATGTCAAAAAACAGGTAGAACTGGCCAGAGCCAGAGCATAGACTGCTTCATCTGGATGACTCATCTTAAGAAATGGTTTTCCAAAAATGGTTTACAGGTCCATGGCCACGTCCAAGTACTTTGTCTTTGCCTTTTTCTATAGCCATATTAAGGTACTCGCATCCTTTGATACAGGCATCTTCCAGACTGAAGCCCAGCCCTACGTAAGTCGCGACACTGGATGACAAAGAGCATCCTGTTCCGTGGGTGTTTTTGGTCTCTATGGTCTCGTTATGGATGAGGGTGCTCTTTTTGCTTTCGTAGTTATAGAGTACGTCCGTCATCGTGTCCGTATGTTCCAAATGTCCGCCTTTAAGCAAGACCGAAGTACGGTACAACTCTGCCAGTTCTTGAGCCGAGGTTTGAAGGTTATCCAGGTCTATGGTGTGTCCAATGAGCAACTCGGCTTCGGGGATGTTAGGTGTTATAAGCCTGACCCTGGGCAGAAACGCTTTGAGGCTTTGGACGGCATCGTCATTAAGGAGTCTGTCCCCTGAGGTGGCTACCATCACGGGATCGAATATAATATTTGTTATCTTGTACCTGTCTAAAGTCTCTCGTACCGCTTCAATGACCTCAGAGGAGTGAAGCATACCTATCTTAACGCAGGAGAAACTGATGTCGTCAAAGACGGCTTGCATCTGCTTGATGATGTGGGGGACGGGGATGGGGTGAATGTCCGTGACGCCTTGGGTGTTTTGTGCGGTGGTGGCCGTAATAACGGAGGCCGCATAGCCGCCGTTTGCGCAGATGCTTTTGATGTCGGCTTGTATGCCTGCTCCTCCTCCGGAGTCAGAACCGGCTATAGTGAGAACGGGGCAGTAGGAGCTGCTCATATCTTCCACTGCTCCTGCTTGTGAGCAGAATCCCAAAACATCCACTCCAGCTTGGAAGTTTTTATAAAGACCTCTTCCATCTTGGCCAGACTTTCCGGTGAAGCGGTGAGAGCATAGGCATTGACAATATTGATGGCCTGCTCTACGGCCTCTGCAAACTCATCACTGGCATAGGTGTCTATCCAGTTTTGATAGGGGTTTGAACCCTTGTTTGTCTGGTTTTCAAGGATAAAGTCGCCTACCTCTTTGTAGATGGTAAAACAGGGTAGTACCGCTGCTGCACCTACTTCTACAGAACCGTTTTGAACAACGCGGGCAAGGTAAGAGTTATAAAGTTCACAGGTAGGAGAAGGCTCAGGGCTTTTGTATTTCTCTTCCAAAAACTCTTTGTGCAGGGCATTTTCGACTTCGATGATACCTGTTGCTGATTCATAAAAAAACTGTGTATCTTCAGGACGGTGACATTTGGTTCCTACACTGACGAGGGCTTTTTTATATTCACTAAGGTAGAGGGAATCCTGGTTGACATAAAAGCCAAAGGTGTCTTTGTCCAAGGTGGCTTGCATAAGTTCATTGACGAAGTCATGGGAGATGATAGATTGAAAGATATCTTCGGTTTTAGCGCGTTTTTGTTCGTACCAGTTTTGCATGATGTACCCATTAAATAAAATTGAGGCATCATAGCAAATTTATCTAAAAAAGGATTGAGATAAATAGGCTTGCTTATTTCATTCTTTTTTGTTTAAAAAATTTGGCTGGAATGAGCATCATGTAGTTTGTCGTCATAGAGTTAGTGGACTTGTTTTTTCCAAAGAAATAGCTCTTTAACTAAGATAAGTATTGTTGATATTTTATTTAGAATATCAAGTGGATCGTTTATAATAATTAAAGGTATTGAGTCAGGGAAAGGTGGTCATACAGGATAAGTTTTAGGAGGTAGAAGGATATGCTAATGAATATAAAAAAAGCAGTCTTTATTTGTAGCTTGATGGTTTCGTTTCAAATAGATCTATTTGCAGCCGAAACATTGCGTAACGAGTGGGGTATGAGCTTTGTCAAGATTCCTGCAGGAGAGTTTAAAATGGGGCTGAAAGATCGTGCACATGCTCTGAAGGAGATCCCTGATCCAAAAGAGAATGAGTTAAAAGATGAGTTGCCCCGGCATATAGTGAAAATAAGTGAGGCTTTTTATATGGGACAAACGGAGGTAACTCAGCAGCAGTGGCTTAGCATCATGGAAAACAGGCCTGGACCGCAGCAACAGTGGGAAGCATCAAACTGGAAAGAACTTCCTGCTACGGCTATTAGCTGGTTTATGGCCCAAAGGTTTGTTGAAGAGATAAATAGGATGGATAGAAGGTATCGCTACCGTCTTCCTAGCGAAGCGGAATGGGAATATGTTGGAAGAGGGGGAAGCGAGGGCTATAGACCTGTGCCTTTAGAAGAGTTGGGAGAATATGCGTGGTTTATTGAAAACTCGGGAGATGTCGCCCATCCGGTAGGGAGTAAAAAAGCCAATGCCTTTGGGGTATATGACATGATAGGAAACGTCTGGGAATGGACAGATGATTGGTATGCTCCGGATATTTATACGGAGGATTTAAGAGTCGATCCCAAGGGCTGTCTCTTATACACATCTGACGC
>CAXGZT010000076.1:0-10907 GCA_964014335.1 uncultured Campylobacterales bacterium
TCTCGCCTATTCTCTTTAGTTACTGGCACCTGATCATCATCTTCCCCTTTGCACTCTTTCCGATATTGGTTTTCATCAATAATATGAAAGTCGACGTAAGCAGGTACCTGATGAGTCTGAGTCTTTATTTTATTGCCGTCAACCTCATAGCTGCGCATGACAGCACAAAGTTCTCCCACTCCAGTCATTACTCTCAGCAGGTTTTACATTTTGTGGAAGTTCATCATCTGGTTAAAACAGATAATCACTAAACAGTGTACCAAAATTCTCTTATGAGATAACCAAGCCTTTAACAAAAATATACTATTATTACGCCACTAGATAAGAAGGTCGGTCATGAAAAAACGAATATTAGTCACCGGTGGAGCCGGGTTTTTGGGTTCACATCTTTGCAAACGTCTGCTTAATGAGGGTAATGAAGTCATCTGTGTCGATAACTTTTTTACCGGTGATAAAAAAAACATTGAAGAGCTTATGGGCAATCCCTATTTTGAGGTCATCCGTCATGACGTCACCTTCCCTCTGTATATAGAAGTCGATGAGATCTATAATTTAGCCTGTCCCGCTTCACCGCCTCATTATCAATTTGACCCTGTTCAAACGACAAAGACATCCGTTGTTGGTGCCATCAACATGCTGGGCCTTGCCAAACGCTGCAAGGCGAAGATCCTGCAGGCTTCTACCTCAGAAGTCTACGGGGACCCGGAAGTCCATCCTCAGCCTGAGAGCTATAGGGGGTCGGTGAGTACGACAGGTATCCGTGCCTGCTATGATGAGGGTAAACGTTGTGCGGAGACTCTGTTTTTTGATTATCACCGTCAACACGGTGTCGATATCAAGGTCATGCGTATCTTCAACACCTACGGTCCGAACATGAACCCTCATGACGGACGTGTCGTCTCCAACTTCATCGTCCAAGCGCTAAAAGGTGAGGAGATCACGATGTATGGGGACGGCACGCAGTCACGTTCATTCTGCTATGTAGATGATCTGATCGATGGGATGATTCGTTTGATGAACTCAAGAGAGGGCTTTACCGGTCCCGTGAATATAGGAAACCCTATCGAGTTCACTATGCTGGAACTCGCAGAAAAGGTGATATCACTTACCCATTCAAAAAGCAGTATTATCTTTCAACCCCTCCCGCAGGACGATCCGCTCCAGCGCCAACCGATTATCGATTTGGCCAAAAAAGAATTGGATTGGGAGCCACATATCACACTCGAAGAGGGCCTCAAAAAAACTATTGAATACTTTAGAGATGTCATCGCATAGATGAAAATGGCCCTAGCCCCTAGCTTTAAGACCTTGAGCTACGATAAGGTTTACTTCTATCTACTCTTGGTATTTGCCTTTACGACACCTCTCTCCAGGGCTGCCGTCTCTTTTTTTATTGTTGTCTTTCCTCTTATCTGGTTAATAGAGGGGAACTACAGAGCAAAACTAGAACAGATAAAATCATCACCCGTACTGCTCAGTATACTCGTTTTTATACTCTTTGAACTGCTCAGTATCTTATGGTCAGACAACCTTGACCTGGCTCTCTCCTACGCGCGAATGTATAGCTATCTCATCTGTTTATTTGTTCTTGCGACAGTAGTCAAAAAAGAGTGGACCCATAAAGCCGTTAACTTTTTTCTCTACGGTATGCTGGTCAGCGAGTTTTTTGCCTATCTGATATTTTTTGATATTTACGCTATAAAAGGGCAGCCGCCTGAATACCCCAGTCCCTTTATGTTCCATATCGACTACAGTATTTTTCTTGCCTTTACCTCGATACTCCTGCTCAACCGTATCTTCTCAAACTCATATACAAGAAAGAAGAAGCTTTTTATTTTTCTCTTTTTTGCGACCGTCACGATAAACCTCTTTATTTCAACGGGACGCACGGGACAATTGGCATTTCTGGTCGCTCTTTTCGTCAGTATCATCATTCATTTCAAACTATCGGTAAAATCACTTCTCTTCTTTGCCCTGCTCTCCGCATCTATCTTTTATGGCGCCTATAAGACCCTTCCTCTTTTCGAGACCCGTGTCAATCAGGCTGTCTCTGATATTAAACTCTGGAGATCGGGGAATTATCAATCCTCCTGGGGTCTTAGGGCTCTCTTCTGGGTGATAAGCTCAGAAGTTGTAAAGGAGCATCCTCTTCTAGGCGTCGGACTGGGTGATTACAGAGAAGCGACCAAGGCCTTTTTCTCAAAGAGCGACTGCCCTATTCATCTGTCTAAGAGCCTTCAAGAGTGGTGCGAAGACACACATTTTCACAACCAGTACCTTATGGTCCTCGTACAGAGCGGTATCATCGGTCTCGTGCTGTTGCTAGCGATCTTTTTTTATCTCTACAGGCTCAGGATCAAAGACCCGGAGATCAAAGAGATCTCCATCTTGTTTACCACCGTCTATCTTGTCTCCTTTATAGCTGAACCCCTATTTATGAAGCAGTTTCCTCTCGTACTCTTTGTTCTTTTCGGCGGTCTGTTTATCGCTTCAGCATCCGGGGAAAGAAGAGTTATCGTATGAAGAGAAGTAAATATTTTGTCCTGCCTTTCCTCTCTTCACTGCCGGAAATCTGCTAATGTTATTTAACTCATACGAATACATCTTTTTCTTTTTGCCATTTACATTTTTTGTCTATTTCTTTTTACTGAACAAGCGCGTCATTGTCGGCGCCAAGGGGTTTCTTGTCTTTGCTTCCCTCTTTTTCTACTCTTGGTGGAACATTGCTTATCTTCCTCTGATACTTGGCTCAATGCTGTTTAACTATGTTGTGGGCAACTCCTTGAACGAAAATTTCAAAAAAGTAAGAGTACACAAGGAGACCCTTCTGAGCATAGGTGTTCTTGGAAACCTGTCTTTGCTGGCCTACTTTAAATATATCGATTTTTTTATAGAAAACTTCAACCTCGCCTTTGATACATCCGCTAACCTTTTGCATCTTGCACTCCCCTTGGCTATCTCCTTCTTTACCTTTCAACAGATCGCCTATCTGGTAGACTCCTATAGAGGCGAAACAAAAGAGTATGACTTTCTTAACTATGCACTCTTTGTGACCTTCTTTCCGCAACTCATCGCCGGTCCCATCGTCCATCATGCTGAGATGATGCCCCAATTCGCTTCGAGGTGGAGTCTTGTCAAGAACTATAAGAACATTGCTGCAGGACTCTTTATCTTCTCTATCGGTCTTTTTAAGAAGGTAGTAATCGCTGATACCTTTGCGCAATGGGCTACGGCCGGATTTGACCGGGCCGAAGCCCTCAATGTCGTAGAAGCCTGGGCCACCTCGCTATCCTATACCTTTCAACTCTATTTTGATTTCAGCGGCTACACCGATATGGCTATTGGCGCAGCACTGCTCTTCAATATCAAACTGCCTATCAACTTCGACTCTCCCTACAAGGCACTGGATATTCAAGACTTCTGGAGACGATGGCACATAACATTGTCTCGTTTTTTACGCGACTATATCTATATCCCGCTAGGCGGAAACCGTAAAGGGAGCTTTAGGACCTATAATAATATCTTGGCCACCTTCATCCTCGGCGGTATCTGGCATGGTGCGGGATGGACATTTGTATTCTGGGGACTTTTGCATGGGATGGCCCTCGTTGTCCATCGTTTTTGGAAAGCGCTTGGATTTACCATGCCTAAACTCCTTGCCTGGTTTATCACCTTTAATTTTATCAACATCGCCTGGGTCTTTTTTAGAGCTAGGGAGTGGAGTGATGCGACCAAGGTTCTTTCCAGCATGTTTAATGTCAATGCTGCTTCACTGACTAAAGTGCATAGAGTCAAAGAACTTTTTCCATCTATTGGTATGGATAGCTATATACTCCCCTTTATCGCAGCAGGGTTCTTCATCACGCTGAGCCTGAAAAACACCAACTACTTCAAGGAATCATTTGCCTATAAAAGCTGGTTCTTGCTATCTGCTGTCTTAATGTTCACCTATTCGGTATTAAACTTTTCGAAAATCTCAGAGTTCTTATACTTTAATTTCTAGGCAAGGTTATGACATCTAAAAACTTTACACTCTACTTTTTGTTTTCGGCACTTGGCCTCATGGCTGTGCTTTTGGGTTTTAATCTGATCATTGACCCCTATGGCGTAACCAACACCAACCTTTTGAAGATCAAATATAAACTTACCCGTGACGGCCGTGCGCAAAAAATCAACCGTATCAAAGAGATTAAACATATCGACAATCTTATCTTGGGTAGCAGCCGGTCTGAGCGTCTAAACCCGGCTACCGTTTCCAATATACTCGGAGGCTACAGCTACAGTTTTGGAATAGGCGGTGCAAATATCGAAGATGAGCTCGGACTACTTTTATACCTTGAGAAAGAGAACAAGCTGCCAAAAAACATCATCCTCTTTCTTGATTTTTCCGCTTTTAATGTTAATTTCGCCACCCCTACGGGTTTTTTCAATACACCCGAACTTAATTTTATAAAAAAGAATAAAATGACAAACAACTATATGGCAAAAATTTTCTCTGTAAAAGCCGTTAAAGCCTCCGTTAAAACATTCAAGGCCCATCTGAAAAACAAGGTACCCAAAACATATATTGATGATAACGGCTTCCTACAAAGCCAAATAGCTACGCCTTCCGGTCAAATGGAAAGAATCAAAAAAGTAGCTGATGAGTATAACCATTTCAGCTATCAAGAGGGCAATATCCAATTCTCCGAACAACGATTTGAGTACCTAAAAAGATTTGTCACGATTTGTGAACGACACAAGATAAATCTGCATATTTTGTTAACCCCGGTACACAGCTATTTATATGAAATTATAGAAAAGAATGTTAAACTTGAACGAAAACTTCAAGAGTTTAAAAACACTTTGTCCAAGATCACTCCATACTGTGATGCCATGATAAAAAGTGCCTATATCATGGATGATTATAACTTTGAAGATGCCGTGCACTACAATACCGAGATGGGTGATCTCCTGCTATTAGGACTACTGGAAAATCAACCCTCGAATATTTGTACAAAACGATACGGTGCGATAAAAAAGGAAACGAAATGAAAGTATTGCTATTAGCAGGTGGGTTTGGGACAAGATTAAGTGAAGAGACAGACATAAGACCCAAACCTATGGTTGAGATAGGTGGAAAACCTATTCTTTGGCATATTATGAAAACCTACTCCCAATATGGTTTTAACGACTTTGTCGTTTTACTCGGCTATAAAGGTTATTTTATAAAAGAGTATTTCGCCAACTACTTTCTTCACCAAAGTGATGTGACGATTGATATGACCAATGGGAAAATGGAAGTCTTAAACAACACCAGTGAACCCTGGAAGATAACACTTCTTGATACAGGTCTGGAGAGTATGACAGGAGGGCGTGTCAAGCGTGCTCAAAAGTTTATTGGGAATGAGCCGTTTATGCTGACTTATGGCGACGGCGTCAGTGATATAAATATTGAAGAACTTGTCAAGTTTCATAAATCCCATGGAAAAGCTATGACAATGACATCCGCTCAGCCTGAAGGAAGATTTGGAGCCCTCAACATAGAAGCCGATAATAAAGTAACACACTTCCTGGAAAAACCAAAAGGTGACGGTGGCTGGATAAATGCCGGATTTTTTATATGTGAACCGAGGGTCTTTGACTATATCACCGAAGGTGATAGCACCATATTCGAACAATCCCCTCTTCAAAACCTTGCCAATGACGGCGAAATCTTCACCTTCAAACATGAAGGTTTTTGGAAACCGATGGATTCCCTAAAAGACAAAAACGATCTTAATAAACTTTGGGACACGAATAAAGCACCTTGGAAAGTGTGGTAATGCATTCTCTGTTTAATGGAGCCTATAAGGACAAGAAAATTCTAGTGACGGGACATACCGGTTTCAAGGGCTCCTGGCTTGTATATTGGCTAAAAAAAATGGGGGCAAAGGTTATAGGTTACTCCCTTGAAGCACCTACAAATCCCAATCATATAGATCTTCTTGATTTGGATATCGTCTCTATTGTTGGAGATATAAGAGATCAGAAAAAACTCAATGAAGTCTTTGCCGAGTACCAACCGGAAATTGTATTTCACTTGGCCGCCCAGCCTCTTGTACGGCTCTCGTATGATGAACCCGTTGAGACTTATGAGACCAATGTGATAGGTACGCTAAAAGTATTCGAAGCCTGCAGAAAGTGTGAGTCTGTAAAAGTGATTATAAATATCACAAGCGATAAGGCATATGAGAATAAAGAGTGGATATGGGGATATAGGGAAAATGATCCTATGGGCGGATATGATCCATACAGCTCGTCAAAGGGCTGTGCTGAGATTTTAGCCTCAAGTTATAGAAACTCATATTTTAATCTGAAGGAATATGGAATTAAACATCATACCCTGCTCGCAAGCTGCAGAGCCGGAAATGTTATAGGCGGCGGTGATTGGGCACAAGACAGGCTTGTAACAGACATCATGGTATCCGTCAGTCAAGATGAAAAAGTAAAGATTAGAAATCCCCATGCGACAAGACCTTGGCAACATGTCTTAGAACCGTTGAGCGGGTACTTGCATGTAGGACAAAAACTGATAGAAGGCAAAAAAGAGTTTGCAGAAGCTTGGAACTTCGGGCCGTCTGATGAGGGCTCTATCTCTGTTGAAGAGGTCGTTAAACACATTCGAAAGTATTGGACTAAGATAGAGTATGAGCTCAACCTAAGCGATGATCATCCTCATGAAGCCAATTTGTTAAAACTCGACTGTTCCAAAGCGCATATCAGACTCAAGTGGAAAGACGTATGGGATAGTCAAAAGACGTTTGACAAAACGACGAACTGGTATAAATCTTTTTATGAGAATAAGAAGGTCTTAACTGATGAAGACCTGGGAACTTACATCTCTGATGCAAGGTCTAAAAAGATAGAGTGGGCAACAAGCATATAATGACAATCTTACTCAGTGGTGCGACAGGTTTTTTAGGCAGTTATCTTCTAAAAAGATTTATTCAAGAGGGATTCAGGGTGATCGCCTTGAAACGCTCTACGTCAAACCCCTATAGAATCGAAAAAGTTATTGACAAGGCAATATTTTATGATATTGACACAACTGATATAGAAGAGATTTTTGAAAGACACGATATCGATATTGTACTCAATACAGTCACAGACTATGGAAGGATCAATAAGAAAATATCCGATATCTTGGATACAAACCTGATCTTTTCCATTAAACTGCTAGAAAACGCCATCAAAAATGGCGTAAAGAGCTTTATCAATACAGACACACTCCTTGAGAAAGAGATTAACGCTTATGCCTTGTCTAAAAACCAATTGGTCCAATGGATGCGGTTCTTATCCGATCAAATCAATATGGTAAATATAAAAATTGAGCATATGTACGGTCCCTTAGACGATGAAAACAAGTTCATTTACTGGGTCATAAAACAGCTGAAGGATAATGCAGAAAAGATCGATCTGACAAGCGGTTTTCAAAAAAGAGACTTTATTTACATAGATGATATCATCGAAGCATATCTAAGAATAATAAAAAACCTTGAACAGTTCTCTTCTTTTGAAGAGTTCGAACTGGGCTCCGGCAATGCCGTGGAAGTCAGAGAGTTTCTAAAACTCGTCTGTAATGAGATGAAAAAAACTCAGCTTGTAGAGACAAGATTAAACTTTGGCGCCGTAGCTTACCGAGCCAATGAAAACATGTGTATGCAAGCCGATATTTCAAAGCTGAGAGCCCTGGGTTGGCAGGCAGACGTTACACTAGAAGACGGGATTAAAACAATATTAGAGGAAGAGTCAAATGACACAACAAGAACAGCTTAAACAAGAGATCTTACAAAAGACAAAAGAGTATTATGAGTTGGTCCATAAACCCCAGCAAGATAAAGAGTTTGTAGCAGGCACAAGCCGTGTAAACTATGCCGGTCGTGTCTTCGATGAAAAAGAGATGACATATCTTGTAGACTCATCACTGGACTTTTGGCTTACCTATGGAGATTACTCTAAGAAATTTGAAAAAAAACTATCAGAATTTCTAGGAGTACGCTGGTCTTTCCTGGTAAATTCTGGATCATCTGCAAATCTGCTTGCCTTTTATACATTAACCTCTCCTTTGCTGAAAGAGCGTCAAGTCAAACGCGGTGATGAAGTGATCACGGTTGCCGCAGGGTTTCCTACAACAGTCGCTCCTGTTGTCCAGTATGGCGCAGTACCTGTGTTTGTTGACATGGAGTTAACCCATTTCAATATTGACGTGAACGAGCTTGAAAAAGCACTCTCCCCTAAAACCAAGGCGGTCATGATCGCGCATACCTTGGGGAATCCATTTGACCTTAAGGCGGTAAAAGCATTTTGTGATAAACACAAGCTTTGGCTGATTGAAGACAATTGCGATGCGCTCGGTTCTACCTATGAAGGCAAGCCTACGGGAACATGGGGAGATATCGGAACAAGCAGCTTCTACCCTCCGCATCATATGACGATGGGTGAAGGAGGGGCGACGTATACGGACAACCCGCTTCTGAAAAAGATCATGCTGAGCCTAAGAGACTGGGGAAGAGACTGTTGGTGCGAGAGCGGTATTGATAATACCTGCGGGGCCAGGTTTACGCAAGAGTTTGGAACACTGCCCAAAGGGTATGACCACAAGTATGTCTACAGCCATTTCGGGTTCAACCTCAAAGTCTCTGATATGCAAGCCGCTGTCGGGGTAGCCCAGCTGGAGAAGTTTCCAAGTTTTGTAGAGAAACGCAAAGAAAACTACCAAAAACTGTATGAGGGACTGAAAGAGATCAAAGAGCTCAGTTTAGTCGAAGCTCAGCCTAACTCAGACCCAAGCTGGTTCGGCTTCATGATGACACTGAAGGATGGTGTGAAATTTACACGAAACGAGATTGTTGAATTTCTTGAAAACAGCAATATCCAGACACGGAACCTTTTTGCCGGCAACATGTTAAGACACCCTATGTTCGACAGCTTAGTTGAAAATGAAGAGTACAGAGTCGTCGGAGAGCTTCCACATACCGATAAAATCATGCATGACTCCTTCTGGATCGGTCTCTATCCGGGTATGGGCGATGATGCTATTGATTATATGATTCAAAAAATCAAAGAGTTTACAAAGGTCAACCGATGAAGTATTTAATAACAGGCGGATGCGGCTTCCTAGGCTCAAACATTGCCAGCGAGGTCCTAAAAAGAGGTGATGAACTCATTGTCTTTGACTCATTATATCGATTTGGAAGCTATCAGAACCTTGAATGGCTTCAAACTCAGGGGGGGTTCGAGTTTGTCCATGGTGATATCCGTAATGCAAATGATGTTGAGAGGACTATCAAAACATATAAGCCGGATGTGATATACCACCTTGCAGGACAGGTCGCCATGACGACTTCAATCTCTGATCCGCGTATGGACTTTGAGGTCAACGTCGGGGGGAGTTTCAACCTTTTAAATGCTGTTAGACTCTATAGTCCGGAATCTACCATCATCTATTCCTCAACCAATAAGGTCTATGGGGACCTGGAACAGTTTGATTATGAAGAGACAGATACGCGGTATAGATGTATAGACAAGCCAAAGGGATTCGATGAAAACGTAAACTTGGATTTTCATTCGCCTTACGGAACATCCAAGGGAAGTGCGGATCAGTACATGCTTGACTTTGCAAGGATATATGGTCTGAAAACCGCTGTATTCAGACACTCATCAATGTTTGGCGGAAGACAGTTCGCGACATTTGATCAAGGGTGGCTGGGCTGGTTTACTACTCAGGCCATGCAAATCAAAGAAGGCACACTTAAAGAACCTTTTACAATATCCGGAAATGGTAAGCAGGTTAGAGATCTTCTGTATGCCGATGATGTTGTAGCACTTTACCTAAAAGCAGCAGAAAAAATCGAGGCAATCAAAGGTCAGGCATTTAATGTCGGCGGGGGCATTGAGAACTCATCTTCTCTTCTTGAGCTCTTCAGTTTTTTAGAGACGGAATTAGATATTAAGATGAGCTACACTCAGTTAGCTCCCAGAGAAAGCGACCAAAGAGTATTTGTTGCAGATATATCCAAAGTAAAAAGATTACTGGACTGGGAACCAAAAATATCAAAAGAAGAAGGCATAAGAAAGATGATTTCATGGATTGACTCTTCATGTTAGCTCAGTACCCTAAGCAAAAAGTCTTCACAGAGGAACTTACAACTTCTATACACACTATTTTAAACTCGCCAAAGGAAACCCATGGTTAGTATTTTAATCCCCGTATATAACCGCGAAAAGTATATTGAAGAAACCGTTAAAAGTGCAATGGCCCAGACCTATGAGAATACCGAGATCATTGTCGTTGATAATTGCAGCACCGACAGGACTTGGGAAATCCTGGAGAGGCTCGCAAAGAGTGACCAGCGCATAAAGATCTTTCAAAATTCAGAAAACGTCGGTCCAATGCGAAACTGGAAACGATGTGTTGACGAAGCAAGCGGCGATTACGGAAAGATTGTCTGGTCTGATGACCTAATTGCACCGGAGTTCATCGAAGACACTCTGCCTTTCTTGCGTGACAATCCTGATGTCGGTTTTGCCTATACGGGCGTCGAAGTCTTTAATGATGAGAACGGCCAGAAGGATGCTGCCGGCTACATTGGAGAGACCGGGCTCTATGAGTCAACTCAATATATAGAAAATATCATTATCGGAAAGGACTATCCTCTCTCCCCGGGGTGTGCTATCTTTCGTATGCAAGATCTGAAAAAAAACATGCTGATCGATATCCCCAACAAGGTCTCAAGCGATTTCAGTATGCTGGCAATCGGAAATGACATGCTTATCTTTTTACTTACTGCCATAGAGTATAAACAGTTTGCCTTTGTCAATAAAAAGCTGTCGTTTTTCAGAGTCCACAGTGATTCGATCAGCATCGAGTCCAATGACGCTAAACT
>CAXGZT010000077.1:0-10866 GCA_964014335.1 uncultured Campylobacterales bacterium
GATCAATGTGGGTCTCGTGGGCTCGGAGATGTGTATAAGAGACAGTATTTGTCCTGCCCCACCGTTTAGGAGAGAGCGAGGGGACGACGAAGCTGCTCAAAGAGGGGAAGGCCGAACTGATTACAGACATCAAAGCCTTTGCAGATCTCTTCGGCTCCTGCTCCGAAGCAGAGGATGAATTTTTGGCCTACTGCATGAGGGCACCGAGTTATGAAGAAGCCATTGCCTTCGATTCACAAAAGCTATTTGAATACGAACTCTCGGGAAAGATAAAAATTTTGAATGGAAAAGTCTCTGTGCTTTAGAGCGTGCAGCTACTGTCTGCAGTAGCGTTGAGGTTTGCGATAAACTGTTCAGTGACCTCATAAGCCTCTTCTACAGCTTTGGAAAAGGCTTTGCGCGAGAGAGACAGTTGGTTGATCAGAGCATCAACGTTTTCGGTGTCGAAGAATTCGACCGCACGGACAAGTTTGAAAATATTTCCAAACTCTCCTTGATGCAAGGTAAGCGTCTGTACAATCTCTTGATCCACGTTAAGCTCTTCGAGTATTATCTGCATCGGCGTTTGAAAGAGTGACTCGACCAGAGACAATAGACCGATAAACGCGGCCTTATCTATGAGTCGGGAGTTACACCTCTCTTTATAAACGGCCTTGGTAAAGGTCTGCATCATATTCGATCGTGTCTGGGCAAGGTGTAAAAGCGGGTTTTCCAGTCCTTTAGGACCCGTAGAGGGGTTCGCATAGGAGATCAAAAGCAGCCAGGATTTGAGCTGGTTGGGCCCGAGCAGGGTAACGGCCTGGCGGATGGATTTGATTGAGGACCTGAAGCTAAATGCCGCAGAATTGATAAACCGTAGAAGCTGCAGGGTCAGGGCAACGTTCTGCTCAAAGGTATGGCAGATGTCATTGATGTGGTCATCTTCTGTGAGTTGGCGGATAAGGTCGAGTATAAGTATCTGCTCCGGGTCGAGCCGTCTGTTTTCGATAATAACGGGCCTTGCAAAAAAGAAGCCCTGAAAAAGGTCGCAGCCAAAGGCTTTATATCGGTCAAACTCCTCTTGCGTTTCCACTTTTTCAGCCAATATCTTCAGCTTGAACTTTTTAAACAGAGCAAGAAACTGCGGCAGTTTTGCTTCATCGATGAGGGTGATGTCGAGTTTCAATATATCTATATACTCGAAGATGGGTTGAAAGTTTAGTATATACTCTTTCGAACAGTCGGCGTCGTCCAAGGCAAAATGATAGCCGTGTTTTTTCAGGGTTTTGATGCGTTCAACAACCTCGGGAGTGATAATGATCGTTTCAAGAACTTCAAGAATAAACTTGTCCTTGGGTATGGAAAAAACCATGTCGTCCATCAAAAGGGCGGTGTCGATATTTATAAAGGCCAGGGCCCGGCCCAAGATATTTTTAAGACCGATAAGGTTTAAAGAGTTGACAAGTACTTGAGCCGTTGCCGAACGCCCGTCTTCTATCCGTGCAAAACCCTGTTCGAGAGAGCTTCTGTAGAGAAGTTCGTAGGCGTATGTCTGTCCGTTAATATCAAGAATGGGCTGTCGAGCAAAGTAAAGACTTTTAGACATTGCAACACTTTTTAATTAAGATATATGGATAATAACGAGTTGATGCTTAAAGTAGATTATATCAGAGGATTAACATCGCATCGCCGTAAGAAAAAAAACGATACTTTTTACGAATGGCTTCCGCATAGATGCGTTGTGACTGCTCCAGACCGACAAAGGAGGCTACCAGCATCAGCAGAGTGGATTTGGGCAGGTGGAAATTGGTCAGCAGGTGATCGATACGCATGGGCGGGTTTTTCGGATGTAAAAAAAGATCTGCCTCACCTTCTGTCTTTTGGGTTCTGGCGTAGTACTCGACACTCCTCGTCACTGTGGTACCGATAGCCAGGAGGGGTCTGTCCGAATGGATAAGCTCCAGTGCCGAAGAAGGGATATGATAATATTCAGAGTGCATGGGATGGTCAGTGATATCTTCCGCTTCTACGGGTTTGAAAGTTCCCGCTCCGACATGCAGGGTTAAGAACTCAAGCGGGTGCTTCTGTTTGAGCTCTTTAAAGAGTTCGGGCGTAAAATGCAAAGAGGCCGTAGGGGCCGCTACGGCACCCGATTTTTGCGAAAAGACGGTTTGATACTCATCCTCATCGCTCTTTACGTCTTCGCGCTGCATATACGGAGGGAGGGGGATATGACCGATCGCATCGAGTACGAGTATGAGTTCTTCGAAATGAAGGATTTTCTCATTTTGAGAAAAGCTTACGATACGCGAGCCGTCTTCATTAAGCTCATGGACTTCCGCGACAAGACCTTCATCAAAATAGAGCCTGGTGTTCTCCTTGACTCTTCCGCGTATAAGGCAGGAGATGCGTTTGGCATCCAGGGGTTTGTTGATAAGCAGCTCGACCTTTCCGCCTGAGATTTTTTTGCCAAAGATACGGGCTTTGATCACCTTCGTGTCATTACATAAAACAGCACACTCCGGGGGTAGAAAATCGTTTATCTTGGAGAAAACGGTATGGGTAATACTTTCACTCTCGCGGTCATACACAAGCAGCCTGCAGCTGTCCCGCGGGTTTGCAGGTTCAGTCGCGATCAACTCTTGGGGAAGAGTATAATCATAACTTTCTGTTTTAAGCGGGTCCATTATGCTTTTGGTTTAGGCGCGGCTTCGCCTGAAACATCGACTTCATCGACCGTCTTTGGCTTGTTTTCTTCTTCATCACTCTCTTCTTCAAGTGCGGGAGCCGGATTAACGACTCTTACGATCAAGATAGAGAGTCCATAAAGAATGATCAGCGGCCCTGCCATAAGCAGTTGTGTCAGAACATCCGGCGGCGTAAGCAGGGCCGCAACGATAAAGATAATCAGGACGGCATACTTGAAAAAGTCTCTCATCATACGGTCGTCTATAAGGCCGAGAAGCGCTAAAAAGTATGAGAATACGGGGAGTTCAAAGGCAAGTCCGAAGCCAAACATGATCTTTGTAAAGAAACCGACATAGTCCTCAATAGTGATAAGCGCAGCATAATTGCTGGTGTAACCGAAGGTGATAAGAAACTCAAACCCGTAAGGTACGACTATATAATAGGCAAACAAAACACCCACGGTAAACATAACCGTTCCCCCGAAGATAAAGGGGAGCAGGGTCTTTTTCTCATTGGAATACAGGCCCGGGGCTACAAAGAGCCAGATCTGCCATAAGAGAACGGGAATAGAGAAGAAGAGGGCGGCAAAAAAAGAGACCTTGATGGCGACAAAAAAGGTACCGCCGACCTGGGAAGTAACGAGCTGGTTTCCCGTAGCATGAGTACCGTCGGCGTTTACAATGTTTTGAAGAACATCACGCAGGGGCTGGTCCATCCAGTGCATAATGGCCTCGTGAAAATAAAAACAGACGGCAAAGAAAACAATAAGGGTTCCGGCCATGACCACAAGGCGCTTTCTCAGTTCTACAAGATGGGGGCGTAAATCATCAAACATTAAGCGTCATCCTCTTTCTCTTTCTTTTTTTTCTTCTTCTTTTCAAAGGTGACTTTTTCAGGTTCTGCCGCAGCCGGTTTCTCTGCTGATGCTTTCGAAGTCTCCTCCTTGGAGGTGCTTTGCGTGACGGTGTCATGGATATAATCAAACTCGTCGTCTAAGTTCGCCATTGAGGTGGCACGTTCAATTTCATTTCCCGCAGACATCAGCTCTTCTTTATAGCTGAGGGCTTCTTGTTTGAGCTCGGAGATATTGATCTCCTGCTGGAGGGAGTCCTTTGCGCTTGCGAGCGTCGCTTTTGTAGATCTGAAAAATTTTGCAATATTGACCATCGTTTCAGGGAGTTTGTCCGGACCGAGAAAGATCACGGCGACAATAGCAATAATCATGATTTCCATAAATCCCATTCCAAACATATCTTTTCCTAAATCTGTAAACTATTTTCGTGATTTTAGCCAAATGCAGATTAAAAGTTCTTGACTATAGGCAAGATGCCCATAAAAGAAGGAATACTCTTTGCTACGGATTATCGGACTCAGCGTATATGTCGGGTTGTGCAAACCCAGTATTGAAGGATATGATTTCTAAAGCATAGGGGGGAAAGTCATGGTTTCTCAAGTCAAAGTCGGCGTCTTTGTCTTTGCTGTTGCTATCTCGGTCGCTTCAGCACTGACTGTTCTAAGCAAACTGGCTTAAGCCTGTATAAACAGAGCGATTTCATCACTGAGCAGAAAATTCGGGTTATAGACTCTCTCTTTGAGTCTGACGAGTTTGTCTTCGCGTATAAGAAGGTCTACCCGTTTCAGCTCGGTCGATGTAAGCTCTTTCAGAGCGATACCGACGCATGAACGCAGGCCCAAAAATATTTTCTCGGCCCTTAGCTCCTCTTCGCTCAGCTCTTCAACATCCGTTTTCAAAGGCTCTTTGATATAGCTGTCAATATCCTTAGAAGGATAGAAACGCTTGTTCTTCAGCATACCTACCGCACCGGATCCCACCCCCATATAATTTTTCAGTTGCCAATACCCTGTGTTGTGTCTGCAGCGGTATTTTCCGAAGTTAGAGATCTCATACTGTTCAAAGCCCTTTGCCTTGATGCTCTCCATAAAAAAGGTAGAAAGTTCCATCCTCTCTTTAGCGACTTCGGGGTGGGCTTCAAAAAGCGTGTTCTCCTCGATGGTAAGGGCATAGGCAGAGATGTGGTCAACGGGAAGCGAAAAAGCCGTGCGGATGTCGTCTTGCAGAATCTTTTTGGTATCCATCTTTGTGGCGTATATCAGGTCAAGGGATATATGCTCGAAACCGAGGGCGTAAGCACTTTTTATGGCTTGCAAGGCTTGTACGGAGTCGTGCTCGCGTCCCAAAAATTTGAGCTTTGTGTCATTAAAGCTCTGTACGCCGAAACTCACACGGTTACAGCCGAGTTCTTTCATCCCCTTGAGCCAGGCCGTCGAAGCGGAGTTGGGATTGGCTTCAGTTGTGATTTCGGCCCCCTCTTCCAGATAAGGCCTTAAGAGTGAAAAGGTTTTTTGATAAAGCTCCGGTTCTACGGTTGAAGGCGTTCCCCCGCCGATAAAGACGGAGGATATTGATTTTGGCCGGGCCTTGAAACGCTTGAGTTCGTGTTCAAACTGAAGGTACAGTGCGTCCATATAGGCTTTGATCTGATCGAATTTATCGACGTAAGAGTTGAAGCTGCAGTAGTGACATTTGCTGTCGCAAAAAGGAATGTGAATGTAAAGTAATATCTTGCATCCTTTTCAATTGGTATTAATACGTAATTTTGTAGAATTCTATCACAAAACCGGCAGAGGCGATTTCACGTTAAGTGTGAAAAGTTTCTTTAGGAAGAGAGAAGAGAGCAGTCGGCACCTGTTGTAGGCGCTGATTGTCTCCTTGAAACCTTCCCTGTCTATTCCGGGGAACTAAAACGGAAAATAATGGAAAAAATATATCGACCAAATGTCGCTATTATTGTACTGAGTCCAGAGTATCCCGCCAAAAAAGATGTCTTTATAGCAGAACGCAGTGACCTTAATGATATTTGGCAGTTTCCTCAGGGTGGGATCGACGAGGGAGAAAGTGCGGAAGAGGCACTCTTTAGGGAACTCGAAGAAGAGATCGGGACGCGCGACGTAAGGATTATCGCCGAGTTTCCCGAGTGGATCTCTTATGATTTCCCTATGCATATAGCAAAAAAGATGAAACCGTTCTCAGGACAGATACAGCGTTATTATCTGGTACAGCTTCATGAGAGTGCCGAGATCAATATCAATACAGAAGTTCCCGAGTTCTCAGACTACAAGTTTGTTCACTTTTCGGAACTTTCAAACTATACGGCACATTTTAAGCGCTCAGTATATGAAAAAGTGTTGAACTATTTTAAAAAAGAAGGGTATTTTTAGACCATGCTAATTGTACAAAAGTTCGGTGGAACCAGTGTAGGTGATTTAGACCGTATTCAAAATGTAGCAAACCGTGTTCAAAAAACGATAAACGAAGGGCATCAGGTCCTTGTTGTCGTTTCTGCGATGAGCGGGGAGACAAACAAACTTGTAGGGTATGCGGAGCACTTCAGCTCAAACCCCTCGGCAGCCGAAGTGGATATGCTGTTAAGTTCGGGTGAGCGGGTAACGGCTTCACTCTTATCGATTGCACTCAACGAAATGGGGCATCCGACCGTGGCAATGACAGGCCGCCAAGCAGGTATTGTAACAACGTCCCGACATACCAAGGCAAGAATCGAAAACATCGATCCTAAAAGTATGCAAGACGCTTTGGAGTCGGGAAAAGTTGTCGTCGTCGCAGGTTTTCAAGGGGTAAACGAAGAGGGGCTCGTGACGACGCTTGGACGCGGAGGCTCAGACCTTTCAGCCGTAGCGATAGCGGGTGCACTGCAAGCTGACCTCTGTGAGATCTATACGGACGTGGAGGGGATATATACAACCGATCCCCGCATAGAGCCAAAGGCCAAAAAGCTTGAGAAGATCTCTTATGAAGAGATGCTGGAGCTTGCTTCTTTGGGTGCAAAAGTCTTACAAAACCGTTCTGTTGAGATGGCTAAAAAGCTGAACGTAAACCTAGTAACACGTTCAAGCTTCTCAGATGCAGAGGGAACATTAATCACGAAGGAAGAGAATATTATGGAACAACCATTAGTAAGCGGTGTGGCATTAGACAGAAACCAGGCACGCGTGAGTTTAATCGGAGTAGCGGATCGTCCGGGGATCGCGGCAGATATCTTTACCACCTTGGCAAAAGACGAGATCAATGTTGATGTTATCCTGCAAACGGTTGCGCATGACGGTACGACAAATATTGACTTCACCGTTCCTATGAACGAGATAGAGATCGCAAAAGATATCGTCAAAATCTTTGTGGATAAGGATGAGATTAAAAGTACGGATTTTAATGAATCTATTGCGAAGGTCTCCATTGTCGGTGTAGGTATGAAGTCCCATGCCGGCGTTGCGGCTAAAGCCTTTTGTACAATGGCGGAAGAGAACATCAACATTCGTATGATCTCGACTTCTGAAATCAAAGTCTCCATGGTTATCGAAGAAAAATACAGTGAACTGGCCGTGCGTTCTCTTCATAATGCTTTCGAGCTAGACAAATAAACCAGCGAATAGAGATTAATGCAACAATTACTTAAATGGACGCTTGAAAGTATTCGTTCTGATGAAGCGATGATGAGCTGGCTTGAAGAACAGCGTTTTGAGTGGACAGCTGCGGCAGCCCAGGCGATCAAACAGATCGTCGAAGGGCGTACTATTGTCTTAGTGACAGATTATGAGCGAAAATGGTTTTCCCACTATATCACCGCCTCTTTTAACAAACCTTCTTTGGAACGTCCTATTATCCCTATTGTCTGTCTGGATCAGGTCTATCCCTATTATGATGAGATCATAGGCGGCGAGAAGATAGATATGCTTACGGATATGCTATCGATGTCTTACGGGGATGAATACTTCTTTTGGTATATCGGCAAGGGCGACAGCAGGCGTTCAGATATAGCGAAACGTGAAGACAGCAGCTTTTTGTGGATAATGGATGAGGACTTTCAAAATGCCTTTCCCCTGCGTTCATATGATAAACTCCTGGATATAAAGCTTCTGCACCTATACCGTATCTTTGAGAAAACACTTAACGCCGTCTTGTTTGGCGAAGTGGACGTCGTAGAGTAGAAATGGCTGAACTCACTTCATCTCATATCATTGTCACCGATCAGATCGAAGAAGAGATGGAGAGTATCAAGCAGAGAGTTTATCCCCTGCGGGTCGTCTCTTTTTATAAAGATGACTTCTTGATCGATGATGCACGTAAAGTGATCAGAGAAGCCTATATCGCGGAAGAGAGGGTGAAAACTCTTCTGCTTGCGGGAAAAACATTTAATGAAGCCTCCCAAAACGCACTTTTAAAAATACTGGAAGAACCTCCTCGAAATATCGAATTCATTCTGATAGTCGAATCAAAATCTTCTCTGCTGCCTACGGTACGTTCAAGGCTTCCTCTGATCTCCCGAAATCATAAAAAAGAGTCTCTGCAGCTTGATCTCTCTTTGAAAAAACTTGAGCTCTCCACTCTTTTTGCTTTTATTAAAGCACATGAACGCACGCCCAAACATGAGGCAAAAGAGTTGATTGAGGCCCTGTACAATAAGGCAAGAGAAGAGAAAATCATGCTGAACAGTGCTCAGCTTGCAAGTTTTGAGACGGCCTACAAGCTGATCAATCTAAACGCCCGAGTGAACAGTGTCTTGAGTATGCTGCTTATGAAGTTCATAAGGAGATAGGGTGTTTATACGCGCGCTCTCGAATGAGGTAAATCCCAAAGCCTGGATGGAAAGACTCAATGTTGAAGGCGGCGGACACAAGATCATGATGGAGAAGATGCATCTTCATCTCTTCTATATTCAAGGCCTGCATGCAGGTGCGGCGAATATCCTAAAACAGGATGCCCTCTCTATAGGAGCCGACTTGGCGGTGCCTAAGAGTACTATACTGTGCGAAAAGCCGTATGTCGACTGTATCCTGATGGGAACACGTAAACAGATGCGAATACTTTCGCGAAAAGAGCTGGCCCAACCCTTCGGCCTTAAAGGACTTGCCAAAGAGCTTCAGGCTTTTTTGAAGGGCTTGGATCAAAAACCTTATCAGCTCATGGGCGTGATCAATGCCAATGATGACAGTTTCTATTCTCAAAGCCGTTTTCAGGAGCATGATGCTCTTGTAGAGATAGAGAAAATGATAGAGGAGGGTGCCGATATCATTGATCTGGGTGCGGTGTCCTCCCGGCCCGGGGCGAAAGAGGTAAGTGAAGAGGAAGAGATGGAAAGGTTGAAGCCGATCCTGGATCTTATCCATGCCCAAAACATTTGTGAAAAAGTACAACTGAGTCTGGACTCCTATTCCCCTTCGGCTGTCTCTTATGCTCTGGAGAGAGGTTTCCATATTATTAATGACATTACCGGTCTAGAGAACGATGAGGTGTGCCAGTTGGTCTCCAGCTATGGGGCCAAGGCCGTTATCATGCATATGCGGGGCAGGCCGGAAAATATGCAGGAGAATCCCCGCTATGAGAACCTTTTTGAAGAGATGGAACACTTTTTTGCAGAGCGTATTGAAAAGGCGGAAAAGTTTAATATCAAAGAGATGGCCCTGGATGTGGGGATAGGCTTCGGCAAACGCTTAGAAGACAACCTCTCTCTGATTCATCATCTGGGACACTTTAAAAAACTCCATAAAGAGCTTCTTGTCGGTGCAAGCCGAAAGTCCATGATAGATGCTATCTCTCCCTCTTGTGCAGAAGATCGGCTTCCCGGAACCCTGGCGCTTCATCTTAAGGCCTTTGATAACGGGGCTTCCATCATCCGAACGCATGACGTAAAAGAGCATCTTCAGGCTTTTAAAGTGCATCAGGCCATTAGGGACACCCTCTAAATCACCATAAACACTCCGGGTCTATAATAGCTGAATGGATTCAAGCTTGAGGCAGATATACCGATATTATTGTATTAGACCGCAGACAAGAGAATCAAGTCTGTAGATGCATAAGAAGAAGGAGTGTCTGATGAAAGTCTCAATAACAGATAATAAGCACGCACATCAAGCCCTGCAGGTAGAGCAGTCCTCCAAAACAAAGCAACTTGACGAGATCAAAGAGATGCACAAAGCGTCCAAGGCGAAACAGTTTGCACAGCTGATGTCGGAAGTCCAGGCCTATCTTGGTACAAAGTCCATGGAAAGCAGTTTCGAGAGGGAGTATCAAGAGTTCCGAGACTTTCTTTCAGAAATCGGATATGAGGGTGAGCCTATTGCCTCCCTCTCACAGGAAGAGGCTGCCGAACTCGTCAGCGAAGACGGCTTCTTCGGCGTAAAACAGACATCTGAACGCATAGCAGAGTTCGTTATACAGGGTGCCGGTGGAGATGAAAAACTTCTTCGCGAAGGGCGAAAAGGAATCATCCAGGGATTTAAGGAAGCAGAGCAGATGTGGGGAGGGAAATTGCCCGATATCGCTTATGAGACGATCGACAGGGCCGTGGCGATGGTGGACAGGGCTTTGATCGAGAGCGGTTTCTCTGTGATAGATGAAAAGGCTTAAAAGCTTTTCATCTAAAGCATGATGTTCTTGATGATCTGAAAGACGGCGGCTGCGATGAGGGCTGCGGCCGGGACCGTAATGACCCATGCCGCCACGATTTTCATGATAGCCGAACGTTTGACGTATTTTGCTTTTTTTGCACGCTTGAGATGTTTTTTCTCTGCCTGGATCTTTTCGTCCTCTTCATCAATCAGGAGTTTAAGCTCCTTCATGCGAGCCTTGATCTTCTCATCAGGCTCTTCAAGGGACTTTAACTCTTTCAGCTCGCTCTTATGGCTCTTTTTAAGCTTTTTGTCTTCTTGGAGCTGGGCTTCCTCTGCTTCTATTCTCTCCTGTGCAGAGGTTGTTGATAGGAATTCTCTTAAAAAGCCTACGCCAAAGATACCGCCGATGGCTATATGCGTTGAGGAGACAGGCAGGCCGAGCTGCGAGGCGATGATGACCGTGATCGCAGCGGCCATGGCGACGGAGTAAGCACGGATCTGGTTGAGCTCGGTGATCTCAGAGCCTACCGTTCTGACAAGCTTCGGACCATAGAGTGCCAGCCCCAAAGCGATACCGATAGCGCCGACAAGCATTACCCATAAGGGAATGGCTGCCTTGGAAGAGATAGTGGAGCTCTGCACGGCATCGGCGATTGCTGCCAAAGGACCGACTGCATTGGCGACATCATTTGCCCCGTGAGCAAAAGAGAGGAGTGCAGCCGCAAAGATAAGCGGGATAGTGAAGTGTGAATTTGCATCTCTTACCGTGTTTTC
>CAXGZT010000078.1:0-10832 GCA_964014335.1 uncultured Campylobacterales bacterium
GATCAATGTGGGTCTCGTGGGCTCGGAGATGTGTATAAGAGACAGACCATTACAATACCCTCATTATAATCACGATATTTTTCGTACTCAGAAGAATCGATCTCTTCATTAAAAATATCTATTAATATCTTCGGAAAATCAATACCCGCAAGGTGTGTAATAGGATAACCCCCGCCAAAACGTGGATTCAACTCTAATATATATACTTCACCATCTTTTAGAAAAAAGTCGACATCCAGCGGACCGACATGGCTCAGTTCTCTTCCAAGCCTCATTGCACATTCTGTCAATCGCTCATCTTTTATGGCATAACCCTGATCTGTTTCGCCTGCACGCATCTTGATCTTTCTCTTTGCAACAGCAGTAACAGTCTCTCCGTTAAAATCGTTCAAGACATCAAAACTGTATTCCGGCCCCTCGATAAACTCCTGTACAATCATATCTTCGTTATCGTAATAGTTCAAAAAGAACTCTGCTTCAGCTCTGTTGTTTGCAATACTGATCGCATTGCTGCCAAAACCAAACCTCGGCTTTACAATAACGGGATATGAGGGAATCTCTCTCTGGGCAGCTTCATCAGCCGTCATCGTCCACGGTGTTTTAAATCCCTGAGCGTTTAAAAACCTATAGGTCTCAAACTTATCAAAACATACAGTGTTGACCTGGTGCGATGAGATTACAGGCTTGACGCCGATCTCTTCAAATTCTTTTATAAACTTAGACAAGACATAAACATCAAAATCATAAAAAGAGAGGAGCATATCGATCTTTTCCTCTTTACATATATCTAGCAACTCATCAACATATTCCCGTTCATTTTTTATACTTTGGACAATATAGCTTTTATCACAATGAGAAAAACCAGAGGTAAACTCCGTCAGATGATCATTTCGATCTGATGTACCAATCAATTTACCTTTTTCAAGAAGATGCTTTTTAAAAAAATCAACGATATAACCTCTTCTTCCTACTGTACTAAAAAGTATATTCATAATGCTTCCTCCATTTTCAATCAACTCATCTGCTGTAATCTGCAAAAACTATTAACGGATCTTATTAAGTGTGTCTAATATTATCTCCGTAGTCTTGACTTCGGCCCCTGAATGTAAGGCTAAGGCTAAAATCCGGCTTGTATAGTCTCGTGCTATCGTCATCGGTTTACGTTTTTCCACGTAAGAAAGAGTATCCAGTGAAGGTGCAAAATACTGACGGGGTTTGATTCCATTTGAAATTAGTGCTTCTTGGACTCTGTGCATCTCATCGACAGAGCGCAGAATAATAGGACAATAACTGTAGTTGTAAGTGGCATTTTCATTAAGCCTTTGCATCTGGACATGATCTTTTAAATGTTCGGCATAATAGAGGTAGCTATCCCTTCGCTCTTTTTGGACCGCCTCCATCTCGTCGAGTACACACAGGCCCGCTGCTGCCTCCAGTTCGTTCATCTTTCCGTTAATTCCCGGCGTGCTGTTTTCGCCTGTAAGAGTCGTGACGCCATATTGTCGCATTGTCTTAGCCTCCTCATACAACTTATCATCTTTGATAATAAGAGCACCGCCTTCAATGGAGTTGAAAAGTTTTACGGCATTAAAACTTAGAGTTGAGATATCCCCGTAGTTCAATACACTCTGACCCTTATAATTGACACCAAATGCATGTGCTCCGTCAAAAACGACTTTTAAGTCGTTTTGATCGGCAATATCAATGATCTCATCTACCTGACAAGCATTACCAAAGACATGTACGGGAACAATAGCACTCGTCTTATCAGTGATAGAGCCTTCGATATTATCCGGGTCCAAAGTATGGTTTTCACTATGAATATGAGCATATACCTGTGTTAAACATTTAGAAATAATCGTATCAGTCGTTTAGACTATGTTTTACGGCGTCGTGATTATTTCGCCTTTTAACTTTAGCAGTGTATAAGCCATCTCCAATGCTATTGATCCGTTTGCCACGCATACCAGGTTTTTTACTCCCAGATATTTTTCGAGCCTCTTTTCAAACTCTTGCACCAAAGGCCCGTTATTTGTGACCCACCCCGTCTCATATATCGTATCAATATATGAGAGAAGTTTTTCTTTATTCGGGTACCATACTTTCGATATAGGTATCATGCTTTTCCTTTTAGGTCTTATGTCAAGAAAATTGTAACAATCATTAAGTAATTAATATTAAATCACAATTTTACTTTAAGACAATATTTAACATTCTTACGTATTATATGTTTTTCACCAAATAAGTTACTTAAAGTTATTTATCCCTTTCTCTTTTCAGGGCTTCTAACCATGCATTTGCATGTTTTTCTGCTCCGATATCGGAGAAATGACAACCTTTGGCCGTTCTATCATCAAGCTTATCAATAATATCCGTATTAGGGCCTTCCAAAACATCATTGGACTCTTCTATGAGTTGTTTTTGTGCAAGAATAATTTCTTTACTTGTTTGATTATAAAACCTACTTGCCAATGCCACATAAATTGGTGCCTTAATACCGTTTTTTCGCATATTGCTTAGCATGTTTGAAAAACTTTCTTTATATTCGATAGTTGTTGTACCAGATAATGTATCAGCTTCACCCTGATGTAATAAAATATGAGTGATATCAAAGCCTAACGATTTCAAATCTTCATTCGCTTCGATAATTCTTGAATGATAATTACCCTGTAAAATACCTCCCCATCCTATACCTATACCATCTACAGTCCAGCACTTGATTGGACTACCTGCGACACCAATGGATTTAATTACTACATTTTCATACATTCCGCTTTCAATAATTTTATCGCCAAGTCTGCTCCATACAGAACCTTTATGTTCAGTTGTAGCACTTGCTCCAAGAAGAGGATCGTCTGCTTTGTAACACTTTCCATTAAAAACATTAAAAACATTATGCTTTGGCTTATATTCTACTTCCGTACTATTTGCAGCATTAGCTTGCCCATATGCAAGGATAACCATTGTCTTTCTTTTGTCCTTAACAATACTATTACAATCAACTTCTGTTTTATTAGAAGTATCACTATAACCTTCTATAATTAATACTTCAGGTTCTTGAGTCTTGTCCATAAAATCTCTCCTTATTCGTCCAGCGGCTTAATGACCATCTGCTTTTTAAATTCTTCTCTATCCAGGAGCGGTACCATATCTTCCATCGGCCTGTTCCCAGCCAATCTTGGTTCAACAAGATGCTTGGATTCACTTAAATGTATGTCGATGAGTTCACAATCATCATTTTGCAAACTTTCTTTGATTATTTCTTCAATCTGCTCCATCGCAGAGACTTCATGGCTCTTGATGCCATAGGCATCACCTATATTTTTGAAGTGTGGGACACTATAGTCGTTTTGAGTTCCGATATAGTTCTTGTCTAAGTATTCAGTCTGCATCTGCCTTACCATGCCTAAGAAAGCATTATTCATGATAAATATTTTTATAGGTAAGTTTCTTCTTTTCAAAATTTCCAGTTCCTGAATATTCATCTGAAATCCGCCGTCACCGACAATGACAATGCTTCTCTGCCCAGTACTTATGGCTGCACCTACTGCAGTAGGCAAGGCACATCCCATAGCTCCCAGACCACCGGAAAAAAGTATCCTTTGTTCATTTTTTACCCTAAAAGACTGAGCGACCCACATCTGGTGCAGTCCGACATCTACACAAACAATGTCTTTTTCTTGCGAATATTGAGAAATAAGAGAAATGATTTTATTGGGCATTTTTTCTTTTTGCTCAATCGTATGTAATGAAGAATAGTTCACTTTGTATGCTAACACTTTTTTCTGCCAAGGTTCTATATCAGGGCCAAGTTCTTTCTTGTTTAGCTTATGTATAAAACTTTTTACATCTGATAGAACTTGAAAGTCGGCATTTATTTTTCTACCCAATTCATGTTTATCTATATCAACCTGAATGATTGTAGCTTCTCTGGCAAAAGTTTTTGCCTGTCTTCCTGTTTGGCGGGCATCGAGTCTGGATCCCAGTATAAGAAGTAAATCACTATTGGCCAAGGTCAGACTTGCATATCTATTCCCGTAGGCACCGATAAATCCAAGGTTATACTTATAGCTCTCTTTTACAAGATCTTTCCCCATCAAAGAGTGTACAATAGGGATATTCGTCTTGCTTAATAATAAATTCAACTCGGCTTCAATGTCCGACAGTCTGGCTCCACCTCCCACCAGAATAACCGGCCTTGTAGAACTGTTAATAGCTTCGGCTATCTTGTCTATATTTTGATCATCCCCACTTTTATCGTCTTGAAACTCTTTATCATAAAATGATCTTTCATCGTCCGGGTTAAAATCTTTGTATTGAAGATTAATAGGAATATCAATTAAGACAGGACCCTTTCTACCCTCCTCAGACAAGAAAAATGCCTTTTCCAATTCATACCTCAAGTTATGGATATTGTCTACCAGTACCGCATGCTTTGTAATCGGTTTGACTATGCTGACAATATCTGATTCCTGAAATCCTATCTGGCGTACGGGTGCATTATTTTCACAGTCGGATGAATTTTTACATTCATATGTATTTACTTGCCCGGTGATAAAGACAGCCGGCACTGAATCATAAAAACAGCTTGCTATCGGAGTGATCAGGTTTGTCGCTCCCGGACCGCTTGTCGCCGTTGCTACACCAGGTCTACCCGTCGTTCTGGCATATCCCTCTGCAGCGAATCCTGCACCCTGCTCGTGTATTGTATTAACCATTTCTATATCTTTGTGGTTGTCAATTGAGTCTAAAATATGAGCATTATTACCCCCAATATATCCAAATACCTTGTCAATACTGTTTTTCACTAAAAGTTCAACCACATAATCTGATGCTTTCATCTTTTTCTCTTTCTGGTAAAAATTAGATACGATCACTAAAAGAATGAATATTTAATTCATTCTTTCACTCATTATAGCTGATGTCAAGTATTTTGTTTAAATTAATTTTTTTATATTGTCCCTCCTGCTTTTTCAGATGCTCTTCAATATTATCCATAGTGACCCTTACCCCAAAATCTTGATGTCCTTCTGTCGGCCTGTTTTTAATCACCTTTTCCATTATAGTCCCTGTATGCTCTTTTCTAAGATGTGAAGAGTCCCAATAATTGTTTTTATTTGAAGTTATTGAGTTTACTCCCGTAAAATCAATAAAGTCTGTTATCTTCGCCAGCTCTTTTTTAAATTTTTCAAACTCGCCTTTTAAGCCTGCACTCCCGATCGCATAAAAATGCTCTACATACATAGGAGGAATGTATACATATAGATGAATATTGTTTTCATGACAATGCTTTACTATTGTTTCAAACATCTGCATGTATTGAGTCGAATACTCATAATTAGCGTAAATACCATCTTTTTTAAAATATGCCTGAAGATGTTTATGAATCTTGGTTTCTAGATTGAGATCACCGTTCAAAAGTTCTTGTTTAAAATTCGGATAGTTTCTCATACCGCTTTCAGAGTAGAAAATATAGAGCTTTGGAGCGTCTGAACGGTTGTTTATTATTGTCTGTATGGATTTTAGTAGTGTTTTGATATTAAAATATATATCATATGTGTCAAATCTACCAAAAGATTGCAGTTCATCTTTTAACTGCAGGTAGTCATCATTAAATTTCAGATTCTTATTAAATGTCATAAAGTCTATCCCGTATACAATATTTTTGACATTATTAAATTTAATCGCGTATAAAAAGGAATCAAACTGAATGGGCATTGCAGATGCGGGCTGGCTCATTGTGAATGTTTTGCCACCAAGATATTTATTCGCGGTGACGGTATCCATCCCACCTATCCTTGATGTTCCTAGTATAAGGTTATCCCATCCTCCTTCTCGCAGACGCGGCATCTTATATTTAATAGTAAAAGGGGTGTTGTCTTCTTTAATAGCGTTAATATTGTTTATCATTATATATTTATTGAATCCGTAGGGGTCGATGAGATAATTGAACAGAGCTAGTAAGGGGCTGGCTATAATAATTAAAAACCAAATTTTTATCCACTTGAACGCTTTCATAAAGATCCTTCATTTAAAAATTAAAATATAAAAATTCGGACACCCTATTTAATGAAAATACCGCAAACACAAATAAGACCCCGGAATATAAAACCGTTGAATAAGAGATCTTAAAGCTATTGATCAATTGCGTCGAATTCTTAAAAACCAGGACTAATATGAAACCGGACAGTATCCATAGGGGAGTAAACTTATCACCTCCTGTCTCAGTAATAAAGTTTCCGAACTCGATACCGTACTGACTGAGAAAGGCGAACTTAGAAGAGAGCGCCTTAGGCAGACTAAGCCCGCTCATGCCAAACATTCCTCTAAGTATCTTAAGTGCATCATCCCATTCTTTGGCCCGAAAAAAGACCCAAGAGATATTCACAAAATTAAAAGTGATAAACCAAGCAAGGGCCTTGGACATGCCCAAGCCAAGCCTCTGCCAAAACCGATGAACAACTAAAGCCATCCCGTGAAGAAAACCCCAGAATACAAATGTCCAGCCGGCCCCGTGCCAAATGCCTCCAAGCAAAAAAGTTGCAAGTAAATTTGTATATGTTCTGATCTCTCCTTTACGGCTTCCTCCCAGCGGAATATACACATAATCTTTTAAAAACCGTGAGAGCGTAATGTGCCAGCGTCTCCAGAATTCTTGGATCGAAGCAGACTTGTAAGGTGAGTTAAAGTTGATCGGAAGTTTGATGTTAAAGAGTAAAGCAGCACCGATGGCCATATCAGTGTAGCCGCTGAAATCAAAATACAACTGGAAGCTGTATGAGAGAGACGTTATCCAAGCTTCTATAAAATTAACTCTCTCAGCCACATCAAACCCCATACTTGCCCACTGGGCAAAGGTGTCCGCAATAATGACCTTTTTAAAGAGACCTATAGAGAAGATGAACAGGCCCGCTGCAATATTTTTGTAGTTCTTGACAAGGTTCCATCGTGATGCAAACTGAGGTATCATCTGGGCATGATGGACAATCGGTCCCGCAATAAGCTGAGGAAAGAACGTTACAAAGAGCGTATAGTTCAAAAAATCATATTCAGATGTCTCCCCGCGGTAGGAATCAACAAGGTAGGCGATCTGCTGAAAGGTAAAAAATGAGATCGCCAAAGGAAGAGCTAAATCCAACAGGGGGAGAGAAGCGTAAAATGCTAGGTTAAAGTTTTCAAGAAAAAAGTCTGTATATTTAAAATATCCAAGCAGGGCAAGGTTGGAAATGATCCCAAAAACCAATAAAGACTTTTTATGGACCTGAGCCTTCTTAAAGTTCTCGTTTAAAGAGTTGCCCGTGACATAGTTAAACAAGAGTGAGAACAATATAATAGGCAGATAGGAAATATTCCACCAACTATAAAAAAACAAAGAGGCAAAGACCAAGAATCCTTTTGCCCCTATATACAACCGCTTCTGCAATAAAAAGAAATAGATAAAAAATGAAAAAGGCAAAAATGCAAATATAAAGTGATAAGAGTTAAACAGCATCTACAAATATTGTTCTATTTTTTTTTCACGTACAGGCATCTCTGCCGCGCGGCGTAAAAGGTATTGTCCATATTGGTTTTTCTTTAGTGGCTCGGCAAGTAAAATCAGCTCCTCTCTGGAAATATATCCCATCTCAAAAGAGATCTCTTCTAAGGCAGCTACCTTAAGTCCCTGGCGCTTTTCAATAGTCTGAATAAACTGCCCTGCGTCAAGCAGACTTTCATGTGTCCCTGTATCAAGCCATGCATAACCGCGTCCCATAATCTCTACCTTAAGATTATTTGCCTTGAGGAACTCTTGATTCACGCTTGTGATCTCTAGCTCGCCTCTATGCGAAGGCTTAACATCCTTAGCAATTTGTATAACACTGTTGGGGTAAAAGTAAAGTCCTATCACGGCATAATTACTTTTTGGACTTTGGGGTTTTTCTTCCAGAGAGAGGACATTACGGGCATCATCAAACTCAACAACACCATATCTCTCGGGATCATTAACATAATAACCAAAGACCGTTGCCTTCTTCTCTTCTTGAACATTCCTTACAGACTCTTCCAACAGTTCAACAAGTCCACCGCCATAAAAGATATTGTCTCCAAGGACCAGACATACATCATCCTCTCCGATAAAATCTTCCCCGAGAGTAAAAGCTTGGGCAAGACCATCGGGAGAGGGCTGAACAATATATTCAAACCTCATACCGATATTACGACCATCCCCTAAAAGCACTTGAAAATGTGGAAGATCTTCTTCTGTAGATATAATAAGTACTTCTCTAATTCCCGAAAGCATTAAAATAGACAATGGATAATATATCATTGGCTTGTCATAAACTGACAATAACTGTTTTGATATGCCTTTTGTCACCGGATATAAACGCGTTCCACTTCCTCCAGCTAATATAATACCCTTCATACAATATCCTTTTTTTTAATTACCATGTGTCACTCCACAAAAATCTAATACACTCTTTCCAAAGATACGAATCCCTTTAAACTCCTTATGTCCTACCAAGTAAACAATGATATCTGCTTTATTAATAGCTTCTTCATCTTGCACTATCTCAAACTCTTCATGCGATACTATGTTCGGCTCTACTACCAGGACGTCTAAACCATCCGTAATTAATGTTCTTGTAATAAAAAGGGCTGGAGACTCACGTAGATCATCAATATTTGGTTTAAATGACAATCCCATGCAAGCAACCTTAGCTTCTCTGCCATTTTCATTTTTAAACTCAAGGGCGGCATTTTTAATCTTTTCAATACTCCACTGCGTTTTATTATTATTGATCTCACGCGCAGCACGAATGATCTTTGCATCTTCGCCGCCCTTATGGACAATAAACCAAGGATCGACGGCGATACAGTGACCGCCGACTCCGGGACCTGGCTGTAAAATATTTACACGAGGGTGGCGATTAGAGAGTTTAATAAGCTCCCAAGCGTTGATTTCAAACTTATCGCAGAGTATGGATATCTCATTTGCAAAGGCAATATTCACATCGCGATAGGAGTTTTCAGTCAATTTTGCCATCTCTGCGGTTTTTGCCTCTGTCTTTAAGACTTCTCCGCTGACAAATGTCTTGTAAAATTCTGCAGTCGCCTCGGTAGCTTCAGGAGTTATACCGCCGACTATACGGTCGTTTTCCACCAATTCACGCATGATATGACCGGGCAGAACACGCTCTGGACAGTGTGCCACATGGACCTTGGATACATCTACTCCGAACTCTGCAAGTACTTCATTCACCTTGTCCGTAGTACCGACGGGAGAGGTAGACTCCAGAATAACGATATTCTCCTCTTTTACATAAGGAGCAATTGATTTTGCGGCAGAAACAACATAATCAATATTTGGTACAAAGCCGTCATGAAAAGGAGTCGGAACAGCAATAATGAAGACATCAGACTCTTGAGGTTTGATATCGGCTTTTAAATTTCCAGAATTTACGGCAGAGCGTACAAATATGTCCAATTCGGGTTCTATAATATGAATATTTCCCTCATTAATAGTATCCACAGTACTTTGAACAACGTCAACGCCATGCACTTGGTAGTTTCTATTAGCTAAAAGAGCTGCCGTCGGTAAACCTATATAACCCAGTCCCATAACACAGATTGTTTTATTTCTTTTCAATGTTGATCCTTAATATAGTTAATGATTTTGCTACACGCTTGTCCATTCCCATAAGGGTTGTGTGCTTTTGACATTTTTTCATAAGCCTCTTTGTTGCTTATGAGTTCTTGCGCCTCTTTGATGATAAGCTCACTGTCCGTTCCTACCAGCTTTACAGTACCCGCCTCCAAAGCCTCTGGACGTTCAGTCGTATCGCGCATAACAAGGACAGGCTTACCTAAAGAAGGGGCTTCCTCCTGTACACCTCCGCTGTCTGTGATGATAAAGAATGATCTGTCCATCAGATAAATGAACTGTTCATATTGCATAGGCTTTATCAGGTGAATGTTTTCAATATCAGAAAGCAGCTCTTTAACAGGTTTTTGAACATTGGGATTGAGATGCACAGGATAGACAATATGTAAATCTTTGTTTTGCAATGCAATCTCTTTTAATGCACTGCAAATATCAATGAAGCCTTGTCCATGGTTTTCTCTACGATGACCCGTCACCAGGATATATTTAGAACGCTTAATATCAAAACTTGAACGGCTGATACTGGCCTGAAGCGAATCGGTAATCTCATTCTCCAAGCTCGGATTGCTTTTTATTTTTTCTAATGCCATCAACAGAGCGTCAATAACCGTATTTCCTGTCACGACTATCCTCTCCTCTTTTACACTCTCTTTTAGTAGATTGCCTTTTGATGTCAAAGTCGGAGCAAAATGGTAGGCTGCAATCTGGGTTGTCAGTTGTCTGTTCGCTTCTTCCGGCCACGGGGAGTAGATATCTCCCGTTCTAAGGCCTGCTTCGACATGTCCGACCTTGATACGCTGATAAAATGCTGCCAGAGACGCTGACAGTGTGGTTGTTGTGTCCCCGTGCACAAAAACAAGTTCAGGTTTAAAGTCGCTAAGAACATCTCTCAGACCCAAAAGAACATTTGATGTGACATCATAAAGATCTTGGCCCTCTTTCATGATGTTTAGATCATAATCCGGGACTATCTCAAACAGTTCCAGTACCTGGTCCAACATTTCACGATGCTGTGCTGTCACACAGACCCTAACATCCAGCGTTTTTTCAACTTGGCAAGCTTTGACTAGGGGGGCCATTTTAATAGCTTCCGGTCTAGTACCAAAGATAATAAGAATTTTCTTCACCTAATCACTCCATTGTTTTTTTAAGATAAAATCATCAATTTCAGTGTTTTTCAATTTTTGTT